>JBBRZY010000576.1:0-3837 GCA_038252885.1 Anaerolineales bacterium
AGATTGACCGGCACAATCACGTTGTGCGCGGCGGGTGGCGCCACCACATTGGGCGCCCAGAGCAGCAACTGCCCGAATGTGACGCACGGTAGGTTAGAGAGGCTGAGCACTTCCCCCGTGGCGTTGACGGCTTCGACTTTGTAGCAGTACTCCACGCCGTTCGTTAGATCGGCGCTATCCAAATATTGGCTAGTCAAAACCGGCGTGTCCGTAAGGGCTACATAAGGCGCGCTATTCGCGCTGCGTGAAACTTGGTAGCCGGCCAAAGTAGCGATATCAGGGATGGCGCCGGTCCAATCCCACGTCACGACTACGTTGGCGTACCCGGCCCGCGCGGTAGCTATGATGGAGGCGTTCCCGGCCACCGCCTGGCCGGTGAAGTCCTGGTTGGCCGCCGCGGGCGGCACGTTGACCGTCCGCGACGGTGGGGTGAAGGTGTAGCCGCTGCGCGTGGGGGTCAACACATATGTCCCCGTGATCAGATTGGTGAGTGTGAAGACACCGC
Source organism: Anaerolineales bacterium (assembly GCA_038252885.1). Lineage (GTDB taxonomy): Bacteria > Chloroflexota > Anaerolineae > Anaerolineales > UBA6663 > JADZEK01. Next base: position 506 of record JBBRZY010000576.1, read on the forward strand.
TCGCGTCAGTCGCTGCGGTGTCGTTGCCATTGGTTGTCAGCAGGACTCCGGGCATGGCCACCCCGTTGTTGTCGGCCACCTGGCCCGAAATGGATGCCGGCCCACCACTAACGCTGGTATCGAGCATATGGACCGTGGTTTCGAACTCATTGCAGAGACAGAGCGTACCGCCGATGACATAAATTCGCCCCTGTGGGTCCGTTACACCCATAATGGATCCCCGGGCAAACGGCAGACTGGGCGCCTCCGACCACGTGTTGCTCTGTACGTTGTAAGTCAGCGCGGAGCTCAGGACAGTGTAATTGGGGTTTGGATAGGGTGCGATTTGGTGCAGACCGCCGATCACATAGATCAGGGAGTCCGCCCCTAACACAATCGCAAATTGACTGCGGGTATACGGCATCGGCGCGCCCGACGTCCAGAGGTTGGTGACGGGGTCGTAGATTTGCACCATGTCTTTCTCGGCACATACACCGGTCGGGCACCCCGTGCCCCCGATCACGTATATTCTTCCGTCTGGGCCAACAATGGCCTTTCCGTCAGCCTGGGTACCGGAGTGGGCCAAAGACTGCCAGGTATTGTTAACGGGGTCGTAGGCATCAACTGCATCTGAGTAGGTTAGGTTTTCGTCCAAACCGCCGAGAAGATAAATCAAATCGTCAACGCCTCGAACTGCGATGGCGCCAATTCGCGCGGTTGGTATTGGGGCGATGGTGCTGGAGGCGCAGCCGGCGGCTGTGTCCCCCACCGAGCAAGTCCAGACATTATTTTCGATGTCATAGGCTTCAACGGTGCTGAGTATCGGCCCAAGGACATTCACGTAAATGCTCCCCCCGAGGACGTAAATCTTGCCATCAGCCCCGCCAATTAGGGCAAAACTGGCGCGCGACGTCGGCATGGGGGGAAGTGCACTCCAGATATTGGTGGTGGGGTCGTACCGCAGAAAGTTTGTGCTGGGAATACCCGGCAGAGCACTTTGCAGGGCGTAGATCTTGCCATCGATGCCGGTGGTCGCCAGATAGGGGCTTTCGGCGAGCGGAAGGGACGCTACCGTCTGCCAGGTCCCACCGGAGTTTGGTGCGGCGAAGGCCAGCCGGGTGAAAATCGTAAAGACTGCCAACACGGCACAAACCGTGACCGTGCGCCAAGCGTAGCGTTTGCCGGCGAATGCGCTCATGATCGACCCCCTCCGAGGCATAGGAGCGAGCATGGATGCGCGCCCAACTCAATTGCCTGTAAGAGTACCTTACTTCCTGTGCTGGACCAATCAGCAACTGCAACGGCCCCGCAACGGTTGGTTTTCTGATTAATGAGCGGCTGTGCTGGCTATACCTTTCATTCACCGCCAACCAGGTCGGTTATCGCCTGATTGAACAGAGCACGTCCGCATCTGCCAGTCGGTACCTTGGCCAGTCTCCTGCCAGGTCAGGCAGAACTGCTGGTGGCAGATCGCCGTGTTACCCGTCTCGCCAATCATCCAGTACCCCAAGACGTACTTGTTTAGCGTCAAGATGTATCCAGCAGGGGCGGAGCTAAGGACTTGAGCGTAGTGCCCACGTTCCGCTGGATCTTGACCAACGAGTCCAAGATGGAGAAGCCCTGTTGACGACAGGTAGTCAGCACGCTGGCCAAAATCGAGTGGGTCTCGGCCCCGCCTTCGGTGCGATTGCAGCCGCCGGTCTTGCGCGTGATCACCGCCGGGCGCAGCATCCGCTCGGCTTGATTATTGGTCGCGTCCAAGCCCTCGACGTACAGGAAGCGCAACAAATGCTCCCGATGCTTGCGCAGGCGTTTGGCCAAGCGGGCATTGTCTGCGTCGGTCAGCTGTCGCCGCACGTCGATCAGCGCGTCCAGTTGGGCTTCGAGCTGGGCGGCCCGAGCCGCGAAGTCGGCCGGAGGGAGCGTGAGCTTCTGGTCGCGCAAGGTCAGGGCGGCGCGCAAGACGGCCGTCACGTCCCGGGCAAAGCGAACCGCGCCGCGGGTCTTGCTCGCGTTCAACTCACTCAGGTCTTTGAGAAGATGCCCGACGCACTTCTGCTTGAGCCAGGCGGCCAGGGCCTGATGGTCGTAGGCCGTGAAGCAATCCGAGACCAGGATGCCGGCGAACGCTTCCCCCAGAATCTTGACCACGACCTCATGACCGCGTCCCGTTTCGATGGTGTAGACCGTCAGATCATGGTTGGTGAAGACCCACAACCAGGCGGCCAGGGTGCCGATCCGCCAGCCGGTTTCGTCGCTGTGGGCTACCGCGCTCTGGCCGCTCCGCGTCAAGTCAATCAACTCGTCGTACACCGAGCGGGCTTGCTCGGCCAAGCGGGCATCCGCCTGACACAGTCCGCCTCGGCTCACGGGCAAACCAAAGCCGACGGCCAGCACTTCGACTACCTTGCCATACGGCACGCCCAGGCGGTGCTTCAGGTCGGCCGCCAGGGCTTTGGCGCGCGGCCCGACCCGCACCTGCGGTGGGGCAGGTGTGACGACCCCCGCCGCGCCCGTGGCGTCCGAAATCTGTTCCGGGTGGCGCGACCGGACGCGCTGACCACACTGGGCGCACTGTCCACTGTGGGTCAGGTAGCGGGTCACCCTCGGCTGGACGGCGGGAATATCCACCACGAACTGCTCATGCTCTTTCACGGCAGTCACCGGGCCACCGCACACGGGACAAGCGTCCAACGGTTGCTCTTTCGTCTCCGCCACCTGGTCCGGCGCCGGACGGGGGCGAAATGCAAACCGGCCCTGACCGGCTTTGCGCCCTGGGCGCTTCGGGTTCTTTTTCCGCTGCGTGCGCGCGAAGGGCGTGGCTTGGCGCTTGGCCGTGCGCTCCAATTCGGCCAGGCGCTGCTCCAGTTCAGCGATCCGGCGCTGCAATTGTTCAATCAGCGCGTCACGTTGCCGGAGTTGAGCTTCCAACTCGGCCAAGCGAACCTCGCGCGGATCAGTCGACGGTCTCAAAATGTCGTCCGTGTCAGCCATCTCAGTCAGGCTAGATCACTCGCCACCACTTGTCCATTGTCAGATGGCCGCTCTTTTCCGGCTCTTTGGCACTTGCAGACCACGCCGGTCTGTCTTGAACGCTAAACAAGTACCCCAAGACTATGTATTTTTGGGGTAGCGAATTCGAATTGTACTGAGATGGATATCGGGACAAATTGGTGCTTGACACACGAATCGCGCATGGATTACACTCTTTTCACAACTCGTCCGGCTCACAGAAACCGGAGATCGTCGGGTAAGGCACATCAGCCGGCCCGGAAGCCAAAAGGTAACACCCTGAGAGCGCGGCTCATAACCCGGAGGCCGATGGTTCGAATCCATCCCCCGCTACTAAATAG
>JBBRZY010000577.1:0-3835 GCA_038252885.1 Anaerolineales bacterium
CCCAAGCCGCCGCTGCCCGACGACGCCCCGCTGGAAGTGGCCGCCATGCCTACGGTGACGCCGGCCACGCTGGCCCGCCCGCTGACGCTGGCGGCCGGCGAGAGCACGGTGGTGCGCTGAGTGCAGACGGCCGAGATCACGCCGACCGCGCCGCCGCCGGCCCCTGTGCGCGGCGCGACCCCGCCAATTGACCATCGTGAGCCGGGGCTGAGCCGCATCCGCGAGCTGTTGGCGCGCGAGTGGGAGGGCGAGTTCGCCAAGCTGGAGCTGGTGAACGCTGGCCTGCTCGACATTGAGACCGGCGACCGCGAGTGGGATGCGGCCCTGGCGCTGGCCCAGTCGGTGGCGCTGCGCTGCTATGTGGGCGGCGGGCCGGGGGCGCAATTGCCGCATCCGTCGTTTGTGTTCACGCGCCACCCCGACCGGGGCTACTCGGTGAAGGGCGACGGCTCAGACTACAACTGGCAGTGGAACGGCCAGGTGGCGACCGAGGCCTACGTGAGCCTGCCGCAGATCGCGGCCAGCGCGCCCGAGCTGGCGAAGGGCGTGCTGCGCAACTGGCTGGCGGTGCAGGCCGAAGATGGCTTTGTAGATTGGAAGCCGGGGCTGGCTGGGCAGCGCGAGCGCACGCTGTGCTTTCCGCTGCTGGCGACGATGACCTGGCAGCTGTACGAGCAGACCGAAGACGCCGCGCTGGCGGCCGAGCTGTACCCCGGCCTGCGGCGCTTCTTCGACGCCTGGTTTGGGCCGCGCCACGACCGCGACCAGGACGGCCTGCCGGAGTGGACCCACACGCTGCAATCGGCCTTCGATGAGAACCCGTCGTTTGTGCGCTGGGTGCCGTGGGGGCAGGGGGCCGACATCACCGCGGCCGAGACGCCCGACCTGGCGGCCTATTTGTACCGCGAATGCCGCTCGCTGCAGCGGCTGGCGGCGCTGATCGGCGCGCCGGCCGACCCGCTGCTAGAGGCGCGGGCCGATGTGCTGACGCGGCGCGTGGCCGGCATGTGGAGCGAGGCCGACGCGATCTATCACTATGTGGATCGCGACTCGCATCAGGCGCGCGTGGGCGAGGTGCTGGCGACCGGCCGGGGCGACCTGGTGGTGGAAGTGCTGCGGCGCTTCCCCACGCCGGCGCGGCTGCTGATCAAGGCCGTTGGTCCACGCGATGAGCGCCCGAACCTGGAGGTGGTGTTCTCGGGCCGGGGCCGGCGTGGACGCCCGCGCGTGGAGACGCTGCGCAAGACGCATGTGCAGCACTTCTTCGGCGTGGCGACGGCGGTGAGCGAGCGGCTGTATACCACGCTCGAACGGGTGGAGGTGCGCGGGCTGAGCGCCGACTTTGAGGTGACGGTCTCGGTGGTGGACTACACCCGCCAGGACCAGACGCTGCTGCTGCCGCTGTGGGCCGGGCTGCCCGACGCGCCCCGCGCCGAGGCGCTGGTGCGGCGCACGCTGCTCGACCCGGCCCGCTTCTGGCGGCCGTATGGCTTGCCCAACTGCTCGGCACTCGACCCGGCCTACGCGCCCGACAACCGCAACGGCAGCGGCGGGGTGTGGATGATGTGGAACACGATGCTGGGCGAGGGCCTGGTGGACTACGGCTACCGGGCCGAGGCGGCCGAGTTGGTGACGCGGCTGATGCAGCCGATTTTGCACTGCCTGAAAACGGAGAAGGCCTTCCGCGAGGCCTACCACAGCGAGCAACTGGGCGGGCTGGGCGACAAAGACTATTTGTGGGGCGTGGCCCCGGTGGCGCTGTTCTTGCGCGTGCTGGGGGTGCGGCTGGTGGGGCCGCACAAAGTCTACCTGGAGGGGCACAACCCCTTCCCGTGGCCGGTGACGATCCGGCACAAGGGGTTGACCATTGTGCGCGGCGCGGAGACGACGACGGTGACCTTCCCCAACGGCCGCGCGGCGACGGTGACCGGGGCCGAAGCGCGCCTGGTGGAAGACGGGTAGGGCGGGAGGTCAGAAGGTCAGAAGGTCGGAAGTCAGATGTAAGTGGTCAGCGCACGGCGGGCGGTGAGCAGTGGGGGACGGTCTATTCTTGTCTCGGGCAGCGGTGCAGCCGTTTGAGATTGGCCTCTGGCCCGAGACGCCTCCCAGGCCAAACGTCTGCTCTCGAATTCGGGTTCGGATTAGAGACGCAAAAAAACTAGCCTCGGTCGCTATGGCGATGTGCTGGTCGCAAGCCGCCTCGCTGCCTGGTCTTCCCCTTATTCCCCTTATTCCCCTTATACGCCTATGCGCTTGCACCCTCCCCTGAGTCCCCAGATTTGACGCCGCCGCTTTCCTCCCTATAATTCCGCCCCTCGCGGCCTGCAACGCCCAAGCCAATTCCAAAGGAGACCGCCACCCCGCCAACCCTCGGAAACGTCGTCAGGCCGTATCCACTTGCGCACTGAAGGGGGAGAAGAGCGTGAACCCTAAACTGTTCCACCGCCCGGTCGACGCGTTACTCGTGGCGACCCTGTTCCTGGCAGCCTGCAGCCCGGCAGCCGCCACGCCCGTGGCCGGCGGCCCACTGCAGGCCATTGGCGAAGGCGAGGGCGAAGTTTCGATTGTGGCCTGGCCCGGTTACATTGAGCGCGGCGAAACCGAAGGCTGGGATTGGGTGACCGGCTTCGAGGCCGAGACCGGCTGCAAAGTAACCGTTAAGACCGCCGCCACCTCCGACGAGATGGTGGCCCTGATGAACGACGGCGGGTTCGACCTGGTGACCGCCTCGGGCGACGCCAGCAACCGTCTGATCGCCGGCGGGCGGGTGCAAGAGATCAACATCGCTCTGATCCCGAGCTGGAGCAGCGTGGATCCGCGGCTGCAAGACGCGGCCTGGCACACGGTGAACGGCAAGCACTACGGCGCGCCCTATCAGTGGGGGCCAAACGTGCTGATGTACAACACCGAGGCCTTCGGCGATAGCCCGCCCACCAGTTGGGAGGTGGTCTTCAAAGAGATGGCGCTGCCTGACGGCCAGTCGAACAAGGGCCGCGTGCAGGCCTACGACGGCGCGATCTACATCGCCGACGCCGCGCTGTACCTGATGGCGCACAACCCCGAACTGGGCATCACCGACCCGTATGAGCTCGACCGCGATCAGTTCAATGCGGCGCTCGACCTGCTGCGCCAGCAGCGCACCCTGATCAGCCGCTACTGGCACGACGCCGCCATCCAGATGGATGACTTCAAAAACGAGGGCGTGGTGGCCTCAGGCTCGTGGCCGTTCCAGGTGAACGCGCTGGAGTTCGAGGGCCAGCCCATCGCCAGTGTCTTCCCGGCGGAGGGCGTCACCGGCTGGGCCGACACGACCATGCTGCATGTGAACGCGCAACACCCCAACTGCGCCTACAAGTGGCTAGAGCACTCGCTCTCGCCCAAGCTGCAAGGCGACCTGGCGGCCTGGTTCGGCTCGGTGCCGTCGGTGCCCGCGGCCTGCACCGGCAATGAACTGCTGACCGACACCGGCTGTGCGCTGAACGGCTTCGACAAGTTCGACGAAATCCACTTCTGGCGCACGCCCGTGGCCGCCTGCGGCAACGGCAAGGATGACTGCGTGCCGTACCATGAGTGGAGCACCAACTTCATCGCCGTCATCGGCGGCCGCTAACCCTAACCGGCGCGGCGGGGCTGGGGGTTGGGCGCACTGCGCTTGGCCCGCTGCCCCGCCGCCTATCTGCCGCCCATCGATCTCTGTGACCCTTACTGCTTGGACTGAGACCGCCGTCCCGGCCGTGCGCTTTACCAACGTGACGCGCCACTTTGGCGAGGTCAAAGCGGTGGACGGCGTCAACCTTGATATTCGCGACGGCGAGTTCTTCACCATGCTCGGGCC
>JBBRZY010000578.1:0-3833 GCA_038252885.1 Anaerolineales bacterium
GCCGTCAGCGCGATAGATTTCCCAGTTGCCGTCGCGATAGGACTGAAAGAGCACCTTGCTCCAGTCAACCAGAGCATTGGTGGACAGAACGTCGGCGGAAGAGTCGGGGACAAGTGCGCCGGGGGCGCGCTCGGGCAAGTCTAGGCCGCTGTGGCGGGGGTCCGGCGGCTCATCAATCTGTTGGGTATTGTGGGCCGCCCAGGTGGTGGGCGGTTGGTTCGACAAAACCAGCGCAATGATCGCGAAAAAGTTCAGCAGGGTTGTGCGGACTTTTTTCATAGCTCCCCCCAGGTGATAGATGATGTCCTATGACGCTCGCCGGCCGAGCTTGGATTGAACGCGACATTTGGTTGCAAATACGGAGATCGGCCCAGTGAAAAGGGCACACTGTCAATATAGCACCAGTTCGCCGGGGCATGCAATCACGGAAACACGACTTGGATCTGGCTTTTGCCCGAAGCCCATTATTTAAGTTGTCATAATGTTACGCGGTGCTACAAGTGCCAAAAGCGGCCCGGATTAACCTTGTATGAGTACCCCTTGACTTGACTTTTGCAGTCATTGTATAGTGTTTTTTGGCACATGAACACGGTCGCCCTCACAAGGCGGGACCGACTGTGGGCCAATGTACTCGAAGAAACAGACGGGATGTGCGTGATGGACTCGGAGCACGCAGTGTCTGCCTCTTGACGCTGAGTGCTTTTTGTTCGCCTGGTGGCCTCGAAACCGTGCCACTAGCCCAGGCGCGCCGCTGGCTTACCGAGGGTGTTCGATGATTCGAGTTGAAGGTCTAACCAAGCGTTACGGTGATCGCACCGCCATCAATCAGCTCACCTTCCATGCCGGGAAGGGGGAGATTATTGGCTTTCTGGGGCCGAATGGCGCTGGCAAAACGACCACGATGCGCATTTTGACCGGCTACATGCCGCCGAGCGAAGGCAAGGCCTCGGTGGCCGGCTTCGACCTGCTGACGCAGTCCATCGAAGTGCGCAAGCGCGTCGGCTACCTGCCAGAGAACGTGCCACTCTACCCCGAAATGACGGTCGTGGGCTACCTTGATTTCATGGCCGACCTGCGCCACATCCCCAACCGCAATGACCGGGTAGACGAGGTGATGGAGTTGGTTCACATTGCCGAGCGGGCCGAGTCGTTTGTCGGCAAACTCTCGAAAGGTCTGCGGCAGCGCGTGGGGCTGGCCCAGGCCCTGCTGCACAAGCCCGAAGTGTTGATCCTCGACGAGCCGATGGAAGGCCTCGACCCGCAGCAGCAGATTGAGGTCAAGAACCTCATCCGCGAAGTGGGGCAGGAGCAGACCGTTATGCTCTCGACGCACATCATGGCGCACGCCCAAGAGTTGTGCGACCGCGTCATCATCATCAATGGCGGCCAGATCGTGGCCGAGGACACACCTGACCGGCTGAGCGCCCAACTGGCGGGTGGCGGCCGGGTGCATCTGATGGTTGATGGCGATGGCACTGGCCTGCTCGAAGAGCTGCGCCAACTGCCGGGCCTGAGCCGGATCGACGTCGTACGCGACGGACAATTTGAGATCGAGACGGCGCCCGGCCCCGACCCGCGCCCGGCCATCGCCAGCACGGTCGTTAGCGGCGGCTGGAAGCTGTTGGAACTGCGCCGCGACCATCTGAGCCTGGAGGAAATCTTCATCCAGCTCACGCGGGATGAACGGCCAGGGCCGGCCGGTGCCGAGCGCGAAGTGGACAACACGCCTGAGGCGGAAGCGGCTTAGGTTCAGTGGTAGGCAGCCGCGGCTGCCGGTTGAGGTTCTTATGCGTAATGTGTTGAGTATTGCGAAGCGCGAATTTAATATGTACTTCGCCTCGCCCGTAGCCTATGCAGTGGCGTTTGCGCTGCTGCTGATCATGGGCATTTTCTTCATCTCGGATATCAGCGGTGCGCTGATCAATGGCGGGTCGCCCGACCCGACCCGCAGCGTGAGCTTATTCGTCACGCTGATGCTGTTTGCGCTGCCCGCCATCACCATGGGCGTGTTGGCTGAAGAGCAGCGTACCGGCACGATTGAGCTGCTGCTGACCGCCCCAGTGCGCGAGTGGGAATTAGTGGCAGGCAAGTGGCTGGCGGCGCTGGGGTTTGTGTCGCTGCTGATCGTGCTGACCATGATCTACGCCTTCATTATGAGCCGGTTTTCTGAGCCGGGGCTGGACCTGGGTTCGCTGGCGGCGGCCTACCTGGGCGTGCTAATGCTGGCGGGCGCGCTGCTGTCGGTCGGTGTTTTTGTGTCGAGCCTTTTCAGTAACCAGATTGCGGCCTTCTTCGGCATCTTTGGCGCGCAACTGCTATTCTGGATCATCAGCTTCCCAGTGCAGAACGATACCGGACCGCTGGCCGCGGTGCTCAAGCACCTCGACTTTACCAATCACTTCTACAACAGCTTCTTGTCGGGTGTGGTCGATGTGACCGACGTACTCTACTTTGTCACGGTGATCGTCTTCTTCCTATTCCTGGCATCGCGCGTCGTTGAATCGCGCAGGTGGCGCTAACCATGCCAACTTCCTACAAACATTTCGCGCCGTTTGCGCTGGCGGTGGGGCTGGCCGGGTTGGTGTTTGCGGCCGGTGCCGCCCTGATTCAGCGGGAATTTACAGTGTACGTGCAGGCCAGCCTGGCGGTCGGGCTGTTGGGGTTGGCCCTGGCCATGCTGCTCAACCCGGCCGCCATTCAGACCTGGCTGGGCGGCCGGCAAGCGCGCTACGGCGGCAACGTGGCGCTGATGGCCGTGGCGCTGCTAGTTATCCTGGTGATCGTCAACTACATCAGTGTGCGCAATCCTAAGCGCTTTGATTGGAGCCAGGGCCAGCTTCACACCCTGGCCCCGGAGACGCTGGCGGTGCTGAAGGCCTTGCCGGCTCCGGTGCAGGCCGTTGGTTTCTATTCGTCGTCGTTTGCCAACGCGCGCCAGACCGCCGAGACCTTGCTCGAACAATACCGGGTGGCTGCGCCTGGTTTGTTTGACTACGAATTTCACGACTTCCTCGGCCAGCCCGATGTCGTGCGGCAGTACGACGTCATCCGCGACGGCACGTTGGTGCTGGTGATGGGCGATCAGCGCGAAGAGTTGAACTTCGCCACCGAAGACGCGATCAGCGGCGCGCTGATCCGGATGTCGAACCCGACCTCGCGCGTGATCTACTTCCTGACCGGGCACGGTGAGCGGTCGACTGCTGGGACCGACGAGGCCGGTATGTCGAGCGTGGCCGAGCTGCTCACCCGCCAGAACTATGTGCTCAAGGACCTTGACCTGACGGTGACCACCACGGTCCCGGCCGACACGCGCGCCATCGTGGTCGCTGGCCCACTCATCCCTGTCACGCAGCGCGAGGTGGATGTCATTAAGGCTTACGTGGAGGCCGGCGGCGCGTTGATTGTCATGCTCGATCCCAAAGTCCAAACGCAAACCGGGCTGGATGAGGTCGAGCCGCTAGTCGACTACCTGGCGGGCGCGTGGGGCGTGCGGATGCAGAACAACCTCATTCTCGACGGCCAAAACAGCTATCCGGGGCAACCGGGCTGGTATTTCGAAGGCCGGATGACGGCCATCGCCACGCATTCGAATGGAATCAAATCCTTGACCAAGTTCGATTGACGCCGCCCATACTGAACGCTGCCGCGGCACGCGGCCGTTTCTTGAACAACCCGTCCATCGTAAAATCCCGTGAAAAACATCTCCTTCGACCTGACCGGAAAAATCACCCTTGTGACCGGCGCCACGCATGGCATCGGCATGGCCATTGCCAAGGGTCTGGCCCAGCAAGGGGCCAGGATTTGCGTCAACGATATTGACGAGGCCAAGCTCA
>JBBRZY010000579.1:0-3826 GCA_038252885.1 Anaerolineales bacterium
CCCCCACCCTGGCGGGAGTGGTTCCATACTGTAAAAAACTAAAAAATCCCACGGTGGATGTCTTTGTTCATATGGTATGCGCGGGGGGCGCCCTGCGGGGCCGCCCCCCCTCCCGCGCCCCCCAAGGCCGTCCGCAGCGAGCCGGTTCCGCAATCTGCCCCGGTGGAGGCCGTGCTCCAGGCCATGACCCCGGCCGAGCGGGTGGGCCAGCTTTTCATCGTTAGCTTTTACGGCACTGGCGCGGGTGTCGAGACGAGTATCTACAACCTGATCACGCAATATCACCTTGGCGGCGTGATTCTTTCGGCCGCCAACGACAACATCACTGACACGCTGCGAGCCCCGGGCCAGGTGCTCACCCTCACCAACGCCTTGCAAGCCGCCGCCATCACTGCCTCGACCATCGCGCGCCCGGGCACCGACCCGGCCGAGGCCGACACCCCACCCTATGTGCCCCTGCTGATTGCCATTAACCACGAGGGCGACGGCTACCCTTTTACCGAGATTCGCAGCGGGCTGACAGCGTTGCCATCGGAGATGGCTATTGGCGCCACCTGGGACCCCGACCAGGCCGAAGCGATGGGCCAAATTGCCGGAGCCGAGTTGTCGGCGCTGGGCATCAACCTGCTGCTGGGCCCATCGCTCGATGTGCTCGAAACGCCCCGGCCCGACGGCAAAGACCTGGGCACGCGGGTCTTTGGGGGCGACCCGTTCTGGGTGGGGCTGATGGGGCAAGCCTACATTCGCGGGGTGCACGCCGGCTCCGCCGATCGGGTGGCGATCATCGCCAAGCACTTCCCCGGCCACGGCGGCAGCGATCGCGGGCCGGATGTCGAGTTGCCCACTGTGCGCAAATCGTTTGACGACCTGCAGAACTTCGACCTCGTGCCGTTCTACGCCGTCACCGGCGATGCGCCCGCCGCGGACGCTTCCGCCGACGGCCTGCTGACCGCCCACATCCGCTTTCAGGGCTTCCAAGGCGACATTCGGCAGAATACGGCCCCGATGAGTTTTGACCCCCAGGCGCTTGGCCAATTGCTTGGTCTGCCGGCCATTGCCGCCTGGCGCGGCCTCGGCGGCGTCACCGTCAGCGACTCGTTGGGGGCCAAGGCCATCAAGAGCTTCATGGACCCGACCAAGTCACTGCCGTTTGACAACCGGCGGATTGCCCGGTTGGCGTTCCTGGCCGGAAACGATCTGCTGCTGCTGTCGGATTTTGGCCTAAACCCAACTTTCGATCAAACTGCCAACGTCATTGATACGTTGAACTACTTTGTTACGAATTACCAGGCTGACCAAAACTTTGCCCAGCGGGTCGATGACGCGGCGCGCCGCATCCTGGAGCTCAAGCTGCGCCTGGCGGGGGGCGAGTTCAACCCCTTTGCCGCGGCCCGGCCCGTCGCTGGGCTCGACCAATTAGTCAGCAATCACGAGGCCGTTGTCCGCCTGGCGCAGTCGGCCGCTGCGCTCATTAGCCCCTCTTCCGCCATTGAGTTGAACGCCCGCGCCCCCGAGCCGCCTGGCCCCACCCAGCGCATCGTCTTCTTCACTGATACGCGCGAAGGGAGCCAATGCAGCACTTGTCCGCACACGCCGCTGCTCGACAAACGCCAACTGGAACAGGAAGTGCTGCGCCTGTTTGGCCCCAACGGCAGCGGCCAGGCCCGCACCACGAACCTGCAAAGCTATTCCTTCGCTGATTTGGCCGCCTACTTGGAGAACCCACTGCCGCTCACGGTGGGCGACGAGACCCCCACGCCTGAGCCATCGCCGGTGGAGGCTGCGCTGCTGCAGGCCGATTGGATTGTGTTCGGGATGCTTAATGTGACCGCTGCGGTGCCTTCGTCGGCCGTCGTTTCCACCTTCCTGGCTCAGCGGCCCGATCTGGTGCGCAGCAAGAAGGTGGTGGTCTTCGCCTTTAACGCGCCGTACTACCTAGACACCACCGACCTAAGCAAGCTGACGGCCTATTACGCGCTCTACAGCCGCACGCCGGACTTTGTGACTGTGGCCGCGCGCATTTTGTACCGCGACCTGGTGCCTTCCGGCGCGCCACCCGTATCGGTCAGTGGAGTGGGCTACAACCTGATTGACGTTATCCGGCCCGACCCGGCCCAGATCATCAACCTATCGTGCCAGCAATCGAATGTTGGGGCAGGTGGGGCCCCCTTCTGCAATGAACTCCGCCTGAACGACACCATCACGGTGACAACCGGCACGCTGCTCGACCACAACGGGCACCGCGTGCCCGACAAGACCCCGGTGACGTTCCGCGTGTTTTACCAGGAGCCCGGCCTGCCGGAGACTTTCCAGGTGCCGACGGTCAACGGCGTGGCGGTCTTCCCGCTCCAGCTCAACCGGCCCGGTCGCCTAGAGATCACCGCCAGCAGCGACCCGGCCCTGGTCTCGACCACCATTCAGATCAACGTCCAGCCGGAAGCGGTGTTCGGCATCACGCCGATTGTGCCGACCTCCGCGCCGACCGACACGGCAACGCCTACCGCCACCGATCCGCCGCCGACGGTGACGCCGACCCCGGAGCCGACCGCCACCCAACCGGCACTGCCGGAGCCGCCCAACACAACGGATATGCGGGCCTTCTTCGTCATGTGTCTGGCCCTGATCGCGGTGATGCTCAGCGGCTACCGACTGGGCACGCTCGAAGACCAGCAAACTCGCTACGGCATCCGCGTGGCCCTGGCCGGCACGATCGGCCTGCTGTTGGGCTACAACTTCGTGGCGCTCAGCCTGCCCGGCACCAATGTGGCTTACCTGTGGCTCGGGGTTTTTGCGGCGCCAGTCAGCGCCATCCTGGGCGGCGTCTTGGGGCTCGCGGTCGGCTGGTACTTCTTTGTCGGCCGTAACCTGTCGAGCAAATAGACTTGCGGCCGCCTCGTCGCCTGCAAAACAAAAGTGGGCCGGCAGTATGATGCCGGCCCACTTTTGTTTGGCGGTTTACTAACGCGCGTCACCGCAGCGGAATTGGGAATAGTGTCAGAAGCAGCGCGATGAGGAATAACCCGGCCGCCGTCGCTGCCAAATAGCGGTCGGTGCGGCTCGTCAGGTTAGGCAGGCGGATGGTCGGCTGCACGACAAAGCTCTCGCCCTCGGCCCGCACGCGCAACCCATTGCCGGTGCTCGATTGCAGTGCCGCCCGCAGCGTCGCCACATCGGGTGGGCGGTCGTCGGGGTGCAGGGCCATCGCCCAGGCCACGGCTTGCTCGGTGGAGCTGGACACAGCCGAATTGATCAAGCGAATGGGGCGCAGCGCGTCGGCCCGCAAGAAGCGCCCTTTGGCCTCGGTCGGCGACTCGTTGGTGAGTAGGTGATAGAGCGTCGCGCCGAAGGAGTAAATGTCGGTGCGGGCATCGGTGTGGCCGCTGTCGCCGCCATATTGCTCCAGGGGCGTGTAGTAGGCCGTGCCGACACCTTGGATCACCGTTACCGTGCGCTCGTCTGGCGCCAACAGCTTGACCAGGCCAAAGTCTACCAGCTTGAGGAGGCCGCTGGGCGTGATCTTAAGGTTGGAGGGTTTGATGTCGCGGTGGACGATGGGGCTGTCTTGGCGGTGCAAGTATTCGAGCGCGCCGGCCAGTTGAATGGCCCAGCCCAAGACTTCGGTCTCGGTGAGAAAGCGGCTATTCTGGCGCGCTTCGGACACAATCTCGCGCAGATCGTGGCCGGGCACAAAGTCCATCACCAGGTAGTCACGATCCTCGGTGGAGAAGAAGTCGGAGACCTTCGGAAGGTTGGGGTGGTCGAGCCGCGCCAAGATCGAGGCCTCGCGATAGAACTGATCGCGCGCCTGCTGCTGTGTTTCAAGGGG
>JBBRZY010000580.1:0-3823 GCA_038252885.1 Anaerolineales bacterium
GTGAGCGTACGCGTGGGTAATGCCGAGTTGGTCATCGCTTTGGAGGCGGGCCAGCCCTTGCCGGCCGTGGGCGCGCGTCTGCGGCTGCGGCTCAGCCCGCACGCCGTCATCGTCTTGCCGGAGGCCGCGCCCGATGCCTGAGCCCGTCACCGTCCACAAGCTGAACCAGGCCGGGGAGGTCACCGTGGCCTGGGCGGGCGAAGTCCTCGCGCAGGCCGCGACCAGTGTGCGGCTGGTAGCCACCTTCACGCGTGGGCCGCTGGAACTCGGTTACGTCACTCTGCGGCCGGGCGACCGCTTTGTCGAACAGTTCTACACCGACCGCTGGTACAACGTTTTCGCCATCTACAACGTCGGCGACGACGTCTTCAAAGGCTGGTACTGCAACCTCACCCGCCCCGCGCAGATCGGCCCCCACCCCTCCGAAGCCGGGCTGCTGATCGAAGCCGTCGACCTGGCGCTCGACTACTTCCGCCAACCCGACGGCACCGAGTTTGTGCTAGACGAAGACGAGTTTGCGGCGCTAAAGCTGCCGTCAGCTGAGGTGGCCGCCTGCCGCGCCGCGCTGGCCGAACTGCGCGCCCTGGCGGCGGCCGGTGACGGGCCGTTTAGGCTAGAGGTCGGAAGTCAGAAGTCGGAGGTCGGAGGGGCAGGCTGATACGCACGGCCCAGGCCCTGACCACAGTCCAGGGGCGGCCGGCAACGACAAACACGAAAGCCCCCGCCATGCTAGGCGGGGGCCTTCGGCCGGCCAGTGTGAGGGGTTGGATCGAAGCCTAGAACCCGAAACTACAGCTCGCGGCAGCGTTCGTCAGCATATCGCCGCAGCCCCAGGCCAGCACCGAGCCGATGATGCCGCAGCAGCAGCACAGCACCACCACCACAATCACAATAATCATGGTGGTGTTGTTCTTCTTTGGCTCAGTCGCCATCGGGGGCATACCCATCTGGTTGTTATTCATAAGACTCTCCTCCGTGCAGGCTAAGGAACAAAACCTCGCACCGGCCGGGCCGGGCTGAGGCCGAACCGCGATTTATCTCACGCGCACCATCGGCTAAGCGTTGCGGCTTTGCGTGGCCCGCCGGTCGGCGCGCATCCACAGCCAGCCAATGACCAGCGCCAGCGCCACCACCACCCCAAACGAGATCAGCACCGGCAGGATGACGGCCACCAACGAGACCACCAGCGCCACCAGGTCTTCGACGACGCTGACCACCGGGTTGGCGACGCCGCCGCTCATGGCCGTTACCGCCGGGCGCACCACCAGGCTCTTGGCGGCGTGCACACTGCCGGCCACCAGCAGGCCCAAGATGATGCCCACCACCGGATCGATATGGGCCACCACGCCCGTGCTGGCCGCGAACAAGATCGCGCCGGCCGTGGGCCGCACAAACGTCTGGATGGCGTCATTGGCATGGTTGATGGCCGGCACCTTGTCGGCGAAGAATTCCACCACCAGCAGCACCGTCAGCGCGCCAATCACCCACCAGCTTTCGAGCACATCCCAGGGCTTGCCCAGTTGTATCAGCGGCGTGAACTTGGCCAGCAGCGACACCACCAGCAGCGGCAGGTAGGCGTTTAGCCCAGCACTGCCCGACAGGCCGAAGGCAGCGAGCACATTCGTGACAATCTCCATGCCGGTTATCCTTTACCTTAGCGGTCAGCCCAGCGGCAGCCCGCCCCAAGTGTGGAAGACGGCAAACCGCGCCGCGTCCACTAAGCCGATTTCGATGACCGCCAGCGTAAAGCCCGCCAGCAGCGGCAGCGCCGCGCCCAACAGGCTGCGCACCCGGTTCTCGCGCTTGATAACGATCAGCATGATCGTCGTGTTGAGCGCTACCAGGATGGCGACCACCCCCGCCACGCTCAGCAGTGCCAGCGGGTAGAGGATCACCTCAATGTCGGTCAGCACCAGCCCCACCACCACCGCCGCCACGCCCACCATCAGCGCCAGCTCGCGGAACGTGCCCAGCACCGGTTTCTCTTCCCAATCGGCCCACAGCGTCTGGTTGAGCACTGGCAGCATCAGTCCGGCCAGCGCCAGCCCATTGAGCATACCCGTGATCACGCGCAGGTTGTTGTTCGGCTCGTACAAGTGCGGCAAGCCCGGAAAGAATGTCAGATATGAGTTGACGCCGTCAATGCCCATGATGCCGATGAAGCCCAGCATGACCCAGAAGACTTTGCCCTTGGGCATGCCCCCGGCGCGGCGGCGGCCGAGCGCCAGCATGGTGCCCATGCCCACCAGCACGCCCAGGTAGATGCCGGTGCAGCGCGCGCACAGCGGAAACTGCACGTTGCCGAGGTGCAGCGAGTGGCTGTCTATCCGGTGGCAAATGGCGTAGCCGATGGCGTCCGCCTTGCCGAGCAGCCCTTCGGGCGTGTTGAGCAGCCACGACACCACCGCCACCACAGCTACCGCCGCGACCAGCACTGGCAGCAGGCGGTTGGTGCGCGGGTTCGCCGCGGGTGGGAGCGTTTCGAGCGTCACATCAGCCATTCAGTTCACCAATAAGGTTCGGCCGCCTCGTGGCGGAAGCCGATAGCCGCCGCCCCGGCGACTGGGCAGCCCACGATCAACGAATAAATTGCGACCCATCACCACTGCGGTCACAGGCGATTATATGCTTCCCATACGTGGAAGGCAACCGCCGGTTGTAGGGCCGGGCGGCAGCGGCCATTCCCCCCTGCTTTCGACGCACGGCCGGTTAATTCCTTGACACGCCTCCCGCCGCCCGTTATAATCCTCGTCGCCTTCCTCGATAGCTCAATCGGCAGAGCAATCGGCTGTTAACCGATCGGTTCCTAGTTCAAATCTAGGTCGAGGAGCCAAAATAACGAAAAACAGGCGAGGTCGACCTCGCCTGTTTTTCGTTTGCGCACCCCATTTGCACATTTCTATGCTCAGGGTACAATCGTTGGTAGCAGGTTAGTCTCGGTCGCGTCTACCATGAAACGCCTCGGCGTATATCTTGCGCTGCTGCTGCCAGCAGTTCTCCTGGGGTTGTGGTCAGCTTTCCCCGAAGCGGACCCCAGTATCGTCGCGCCCCTCCAGCACTTCTACATCGTCAGCTTCACCACCTTCGCCGCCACCGTCGTCTCGCTCTTCGTCATTATCTCGGTCGGCGAGACCGCCCTGCCCCGCCACCTATTTCTGGCCGCCGCCTTCGCCTGGATGGGCGCGATGTTCTTCATCCACGGCGCCACCACCACCGGCGCGCTCATCACCACCTTCCACCCGGCCATCACCTGGTCCTCCTGGCTCACATTGTTTGGTGGCGGCGTCATCTTCCTCATCGGCGGCTTCGCCTCCAACCGGCCCCATCCCAACCTGCTGCGCCTGGTGGCGCTGGGCATCGTCCTGGCCTACTTGGGCTTCGTGGCTGCCGCCTTCACTATTCCCGACACCATCGCCGCCATCGTGGCGCTGCACATCTCGCCCAGCATGGTCGACTTGATCTTCCTGGTGACGCTCATCATCTGGATGGTCGGCGCGGTGCGCCACTACCTCAACTGGCGGCAGAGCCACAACTTCATTGACGGGCTGATGGCCTTCGAAGCCGCCTGGTACGCCACGGCCACGGTCAGCATGTTCCGCTTTGCGCTCTGGAATTCGAGTTGGTGGCTGTACCACGTGCTGCTGCTGTTCGGCTTCCTCATCGCCATCTACGCCCTCTGGCGTGGGTACGAGCAGGTGCGCACCTTTCGGCTCACCCGCTACTACGCGGCCACCAGCCTGATCGTCACAGCGGGCCTGGCGCTAATGGCGGCCCAACTCTATAGCAACCTGGCCTTCGGCAACCTGCAGCAAGCATTAGAAGA
>JBBRZY010000581.1:0-3819 GCA_038252885.1 Anaerolineales bacterium
GTGGGGGGGGGGGGGGGGGGGGGGGGGGGGCGGGGGGCGGGGGGGCCGGGGGCGGGGGCCAATGGGGGGCGGGGGGGCGTGGGCGGGGGGCTGGGCGGGGAGGGCGGCGACGGCGGGGGCCAGCACGCGGCGGTAGAGTTCGGTCTGCAGCAGGCCGTTGGGGTCGCAGCGGGCTTTGAGGGCGGCGAAGCGGGCCAGGGTGTCGGCCCCCAGGTAGTGGGCGGCGGCAGACGGGCTGAGGGTGCTGTCTTTGGCGAAGTAGAACCGGCCGCCGGCGGCGAGCACCAGGCGGTCGAAGGTCTGGGTCATCTGTTGGAAGTCGGCGCGAGCGGCGGCGCTGCGCGGGACGGCGAAGTCAATGGCGAGCGAGTAGCCATCGACGGCGTGGCTGAACAAGAACTGATCGGGCCGGTGACGCTTGAGGGCGTTGACGAAGGTGGGCCGGCCGCGGCGCTGCATGAGGTCAAGAATCCCGCTGAAGACGCTCTCGGCGTGGTCTTTGGGAACGAAGCTCTGATATTGCACGAGACCCCAGCGGCTGTAGGAGTTGCGCCAGTTGGGGATGGAGTCGAGCAGGAAGTTGAAGGCGACCAGGCCCTGGCGGTAGGGGTGGTGGTGGCTGACGGTGCGCGACATCAGGTACTTGCCGATATTCGCGACGGTCATGCCGAGCGCGTTTTGCCCGAAGGCCAGCGCGCGCCACAGGATGGACTTGGGTAATATGCCGAAGAGGGTGTCGGGCAGTTCTTGGTAGGCGACGCTGAGGGTGTGGGCGGGGCGGGCGTCTTCGCCGGGCGCGAGGTAGCGGCCGGTGTGGATTTGCCCGCGCCCCAGCCCGCGGCCGCGCTGCGCGCCATCGACCCAACCGACGACGTAGTCTGAGTCTTTGAAGCGGTCGACATCGGTCAGCATGGCTTGGAGGCTGGGGGCGGCCCAGGCTTCGACGGCGACGTCGCCGGAATGGATGCGCTTGGTTTGCAGGGTGATGGCGGTGAAGACGCCCAACAGGCCGGCGCTGCTGATGAGGCTGTAGAACAGATCGGGCCGGTCGGTGGGGGTGCAGCGCACCAGCTCGCCGGTGGGTAATAACGCTTCGAAGGCCAGCACTTGCTCGCCCAGCGGGCCCAGATGGTAGTTGTTTTTGCCGTGGATGTTCATGCCCAGGCAGCCGCCCAGGGTGGGGTACATGGTGCCGGGGACGACGGGCGGCCACCAGCCGTCTTCGAGGATGTGCCGCCAGAGCTGTTCGATGGTGACGCCGGGCTCGACGGTGACGACGCCGGTGGCGGGGTCCCAGGCGAGGATGCGGTTCATGCGCTGGAGGTCGAGGACGATTTGGCCGGCGTTGAGGGCGGCGTCGCCATAGGAGCGGCCGGCGCCGCGCGGAGCGAGGGTGAGGCCGCGCGCGGCGGCCTGCCGGAAGAGGGCGGCGATCTGCTCGACCTGGGTGGGCCGGTAGAGGTAGCTGGTGCTGCGCGCTCCGCGGCCGTAACCGGTGAGGGGGGTGAGGCGGTCGAAGTCAGGAAAGGCGGTCATGGTGGTGGCGGCCAGGGGGGTGATCATACTCCCGGCGGTTTAAGACCTTTGGCCACGAATTACACGAATTACACGAATTTTGGGCAGTGGGAGCTATCAGGTTGCGCCAGAGTCGGGGCGCGCCTGGCGGTTGTCCTAAAGGATGCTTCGCTAAAACCGCGGCTACGCAAGACGAAGCCCGCCTACGCGGGCTAGGATGGCAGCGATAGTTCGCGAGGGACAATTCGCAAATGCACACCACTCTGCCAACTGGCACTTAGAAGCTCATCTTTCGGAAGATGGCGGACGGCAGGTGCCTCAGGACGAGGCCGACGAGCCGCCAGCGGGCGGAGGTGTAGACGACTTGCTTGCGCTGCTGGAGGGCGTGCCAGATGTCGTCGGCGGCCTGCTCGGGCGAGATGACGAACATGCGGCGCGGGGTGTTCTTGAGCATGGCGGTGTCGACCATGCCGGGCCGCACGGTGAGGACGTTGACGCCCCGGCGCGTGAGGCGGTTGCGCAGCGACTCGAGGTAGGCGTTGAGGCCGGCCTTGGAGGCGCCGTAGACGGGCGCGCCGATGCGGCCCCGGTCGCCGGCGATGGACGAGATGCCGGCGATTTGGCCGTGGCCCTGGCGCTCGAAGAGTTGGGCGGCCGGGTTGAGCCAGGCGATGGCGCCGAGCAGGTTGACGGCCAGCATGGCGTGGTCTTTGGCGGTGTCGAATTCGGACAGGGTGACGGGCAGCATGAGGCCGGCGTTGTAGAGGACGAGGTCGAGCCGGCCCAGGTCGCGCAGGATGTCGGTGAAGAGGGTGGGGATGGCGGCGGTGGTGGTGACGTCGTGCGGGTAGGGGCGGGCGAGCGGGCGGCCGGCGGCGGCGTTGATCTGCGCGCACAGGGCGGCCAGGGCGTCGGCGTTGCGGGAGACGAGGGCGAGTTGGTAGCCTTCGCGCGCCAGGCGGTGGGCGATGGCCGCGCCCAGCCCGGTGGCGGCGCCGACGATGATGGCGCCGCGCGGCGCTTCGATGGCGGACGAGAGGGGAAGGGTCATGGCGGTCATTGTAGCAGAAGGCGGTGGTTGGAGGTCGGAGGGCGGTAGGCGGCGCAGGATGGGCGGCTGGGCGGACCTCACCCCCGGCCCCTCCCCGGCGCGGGGAGGGGTGCCTATGTTATGAGGGGCGGGTGGCGATCGGCGTCACGCGCGCCGCGGATGCTTTTGGAAACGTCACTGTCGTCACGCGCGCCACTGATGCTATCGGAAACGTCACTGTCGTCACCAGCGCCAGTGATACCATCGAGAACGTCATGATCGTCATCCGCGCCACTGATACCGTCGAGAACGTCATGATCGTCATCCGCGCCACTGAATTTGTAATCGCCGTCATTGCTGTCATCGCCGTCACCGGGCGGCGGGGGCCGCTGGGTACTGCGGTGAGGGCCGCTGAGTACAGCGGATGGGCGGTGGGCGCGGTTGGGCGGGGCAGGTGGCGCGGCGCAGGGGCGACAGGGGGCGGGCACATACGATTAGTCTGACAGGAAATTGTTCTACATCGAAGCGGGCGGGGAAAATTTTAATGTTGGCGGTTTGGGGCGCGTGGCGCTGACTGAAGGGGCGTCCCCACCAGCTGACAGGTCTTGTGCCTACACTACGCCCCGCTCCATTCATAGTCGGGGGGCCGGGGGCAAGCGCCCCCAGGGTACCAGGACTAAGGGCCGGGTCTGCCATGCGCGGAGGCGATGCTTCAAGCGCCTTTAGCTAGGCGTATTTTCTGGTACTCGGCACGCCATGGGTTGAGGGTACTAAGCAATAGACTCGCGGAGTTAACTACGCACTCTTGTTGTTGTCTTTCAATAGCGCTTGCAGTATATCGTCATCATCCGCATTAATGCACATTTGTCTATAGAGTGGCGCGAATTTGGATCGATGCAAAGCACGGGTCATTGTCTGTCGGACGCTGGCTGCAGTAAGGTTGTCACCAAGGATTCGATTCGCTATGGCTTTGAAGGCGTGCCAGTAGTTATAGTGGACCCATGAAATCGGACACAAAAGTGGGCGCGGCTAAGGTACACTCCGCCCATGGTACGCAAACGCTACTCCCCTGCTCAAAAGGCTGCGATCGTGCTCGAGTTGCTCAAGGAAGAAGAAACGCTGCCGCAGATCGCGTCGCGGCATGGCATTCATCCTAACCTGCTGCGCACGTGGAAAGCGCAGGCCCTGGCCGAACTGCCCAGCTTGTTTGCTGACGACCAATCCGATAAGCGCGCGCTCGAAGCTGAGCACCAACGCCAGTTAGACGAGCTGTA
>JBBRZY010000582.1:0-3818 GCA_038252885.1 Anaerolineales bacterium
GGTGTGCGCGGCCAACGCGCCATAGCCCACCGGCGAGTTGGAGGTGTTCTTGACCTCAAAGTTGAACCAAATGTCTTGCCCCACGGCGGCCGAGGCGTTCTCAACTGAGAACGAGTTAGCCACCACCCCGTGCGAGCCTTGCGGCGCGCTGGTGGCAGTGGGCGCGGCGGGCGCACTGGTGTTGGCCGGCGGCGCATTAGTGTTGGCAGCCGGCGCGCTGGTGTTGGCCGGCGCGACCGTGGCCGCGACCGTCTCAATGACGGGCAAGCTCTGCGCGTCGCCCTCAATCGTCGCCACCAAGTCAGACACCCAGCCCACGCCGCCCGGGCCGGTTTCGTAGGCGATGGCAAACCAGCGGGCCGAGGCGTCGCGGCCCAACAGCAGCGGCGTGTCGCCGGGGTTCAAGCCGCCCAGCACACGGAACGATTGGCCGGGGCCTTCGCGCACATTGGCCGGCTGCACGATGTTGGCGTGGGCCTCAACCGCCGTGGCCTCCGGCTCAGTCGGCGGAGCCTCGGTCGGCGGCACGGTGGCTGTGGCGCTCGGCTCAGGCGTGTTGGTCGGCGGCGCGGGCGTGGTCGTCGGAATGGCAACGACGCTGGTGAAGGCCAGCGTGGGCAGGGCCGTGGCCGGCGCGGGCGTGGTCGGGCGGGTCAGCAAGATCACGGCGAGCGTGACGAAGCCCAGGCCGATCACGGCCAGCAGGGCGACCCCGGCCACCATCATCCAGGAGGGCAGGCGCGAGAGAGGAGGAGTGGTCATAGGCGGCGCGGTGGCGTCCTTAATTGACAGCGACGGTGATGGGGATGGAGAGGGCTTCCCAATCGCCGGCGTTCAGGCAGGTGGTGAAATCGCTAAAGCACACGGTCAACGTCAGCCGCCAGTTGCCGGCGCTGGGGAGCCGCAGGCCGTCTTCCCATTCGCCGTTGCAGCGGTCGGTCGGCCCAATGCAGCCGGGGTCGATCCACAAAAAGCCGTCCGGCACGGCGTTGGCGTCCCACGAGGTCTGGAACTTGGTGCCGCCGCCGCTCAGGCTGACGGCCTGGACGCCCAGCACCCCATAGCTGACGGGCGCGGCGGTGGTGTTCTTGATCCACTCGATGAAGCACACGCGCTCGTTGACGGCGAAGTTGAGCTTGCCGCCGCACATCCGCAGTTGACCGCTGACGCCGTGCGTGCCGGCCAGCGGGCCAGGGGCCGGGTTGTTGGCCGGCTTGGTGGTGGCGGTGGCGGCCGGCTGGGGCGGCGCGGCGATGAGGGGCAGATCGCTGTCGGACCCGGGGAAGGTCGCCACTTGGGCTGAGACCCAGGCTCGCCCTTCCAGCGCCGAACCGAAGTCAATCGCATACCAGCCGCCCCCGGCGCTGATGCCGAACACGGGCACGCTATCGCCCTCCTTGATGCCGCCAATGACCTCATACTCGGTGCCGGGTCCGCTGCGCACATTCGCGCCGGAGATAATCGTAAGCACCGTGGCGCTTCCGGTCGGGGTGTCGCTCACGCCGGGGTTGGCCTCGATCGCCGTGGCCGTGGGCGGCGCGGCGGTGGCGGTCGGCTCAGGCGTCGGCGTGATGGTGGCCGTCGGCTCTAGCGTGGTGGTGGGGATGACGACGATGTTGGTCGGCAAGCTGATGGGGGTCGCCGTGGCCGTTAGCGCCGCCACCTGGGAGGGGGCAGTCAGGCGCGCCACGGCGAAGATGCCCACGGCCAGCAGCACCAGGCCCACCAGCACCAAACCGAAGATGCCCAGGATCATGCCGATCGACATGCCCGGCGGCGGGCCGGCGGGTGACGGCGGCGGGGGTGGGGGCGAAGCGGGCGGCGGCGGCGGCGGGTCGGCCGGGGGCATGGCCGGGCCAGGCCCGATCAGCGTGTCGCCGCCCGCCGGAGCGAGGGGCGTCTGCCTCGGCACAGTGTCACCTGGCCCGACGTCAGACGGGCGCGGCGTCGGTGGGTCCTTCTCGGGCACAGGCAGGGAGGGCATGGTATCAGACACCGAAACCTCGACGGCCAGATAGCGGGTAGCTGCGGCGTGCGCCGGGGTTAATGAACGACCGCTCCCAGGCTGGCGCAGGCCGGGCAACTGCCATCGGGCCGCACCATGGCGTACCCGCCCTGCGGGTCTTCGCCGTATAGCGTGAAGTCCACGTTAAAGATGATCATCAAGCGCACCTGGCCGCTGTTGCCCGACAGGCTGGCGGCCTCGGCCAGCCACTGGGCCTGCTCTGAGAGCGTGTTGCCGGCCGCCCAGGCGAAGTAGCCCGGCAGCGCGCCGTAGCCTTCGGAGGTGAGGTAGCCCAACTCGGTGAAGCACAGCGGGCGGGTGCCGCCGAACGCGCCCCAATACAGGTTGACCATCGGCCAAAAGTAGTACGAGTAGTGATAACCGCTCAGGGCGCTGCCGGTGGTGTCATTGGGCGAGGTGGTGCCGGTGTTGTAGTGAATGCCCACGCAGTCCATATAGTTCGCGGCTCCGGCATTCGCCATCTGCTGCAGGAACGTGTCGTCGTTGCAGAAGGCCGCCACGCAGCCCGCGCTGCCGGCCGCGCCGGTGGGGGCCGGCGCGCCGCTGATGACGATCGTGCCGCCGTTCGCGCCCTTGATGGCATTATAGGCTTGCTTGAGTAGTTCGGTGTAAGTGGCGCCGTTGATCTGGCCGTTGGGCCATTCGCGGTCAATGTTGGCTTCGTTCCACACTTCAATCGCGTCTGCGCCGGAGGCGGCCAACCCCGCCACCCAGCCGGCATATTCCGGCCAGTAAGCCGGGTCCGCCGCGCGTGAGTGGTCACCCACGGCGCTCAACAGCACCTTCAGGCCCGCGCCGTGGGCGGCGGCGATGAAGCCGGCCGCGTCGCCGGTGGCCTGAAACTTGACCCACTTCATGCCGGACTGCTGCATCTGCGCCAGGTGGCCGATGTAGCCCGGCACCTGCCCGCCCAACTCAAAGTTGCCCGCGCCAATCGGCGGCGGCGGCACGAACACCCCCCCGCCCCCATCGCTGGGGGGCTTGGTGGGCACGGCCGTGGCGTTCGGGTCGGCGGTGGCCTGCGGCTGCTGAATGCCACCCCCGCCGGTCGTGGCCGTGGCAGTCGGCGTGCTGGTCGGCGTGGGGGTCGCCGTCACCGCCGCGATCTGCACCGCCAGCGAGCCCAGGTCGTTGGCCGAACCGGGCTGTAACTGCACACTGAACTCGTAGGAGCCGGCCGACGGCGCGATGTAGGTGTAGGGCTGGCCCGGCTGAGCCGTCGCCAGCGCCATGGTCGTGCCGCCGTTGCGCACCGTCCACAGCAGTTCGGCGTGGGCCACCACCTCGGCCTCAACCGAGGCCTTGTATTGGGTCACGGCGTTGACCAACTCGGCCGGCACGCCGCCGGCCACCAGGTCGTTCACCACTACGCCGCCGAGTTGATAGTTCTCGGCCAGCAGCAGCCGCTGGCGCAGCGTGTCGGCCGAGGTCAGCCACAGCGTGCGGGCGGTGTTGCCGGCGTCGGTGTAGTGATAGCTGGCGGCAAAGGCCAGCGGATCGTAGGCCAGGGTCTCAACCGCGCCCGAGAGCTTGACGCTGATGGGCTTGCCCGGTTCGAGCGCCTCGGCCTGTTCGAGCGTCACCGAGCCTAGCGGGGCCAGGGCCGCCGCCTGATTGATGAGGTTGAACGCGCCGCCGGTGCTCTCGACGCTCAGCGCGCTGGTGAGCAGGCGCAGACGGCTGCGGGGCGTTTCGCCCACCGCCCAGGCCAGCAGCGCCTCGATCTGCCCGTCGCCAAAGGCTGTCGGGTCGTTGCCGGTCGAGACCAGCAGCGCATCGGCCGCCTCACCCA
>JBBRZY010000583.1:0-3816 GCA_038252885.1 Anaerolineales bacterium
CTTTTCAGCAGATATAGAACCGTATCGCGGCGCGGAAAAGTAAGTTTCTCATAGCCCTCGATAAGGTCTGTGAGCAGCCCGTCGAGCGTCTCAAAACGATGAAGGTAGATTTCCTGCACTTGAACTGCCATGGCCGTCCCTCCTTAGAAACCAAGCGCGGATTCGAATTGAGTTGCGCGCTAATCCGCCGCGCGCCGGCGGCGCCACTGGCTGTTACTAGCCCCGCACCGCTGACCGATGCACAAATCTACCTGAGCCCGGTTTCAAAACGGTGGTAATGCCGAGCTCTACCGGAACGCAAAGAAGAGCCTGGGAACCCCCCGCCAGCCTCAAACACCAACCCCTGCACCACGCCCCGCGGCGATGCCGCCCGGACCCGACGAGCCCGCTTATTCAATTCATTGAACTAACCTTCGAGGATTAGACTACACCCGTTTCTGGCAGTAACAAGAGGGGGTTCGGTAAGAGAGCGGTAGGCCGGTGCGCCAGCCGCTCTCTTTTGATTCGCCGCGCCCGCCCCGCCCCGGCCTTGTCAACTTTGCACTCCCCGCCACTTCTGCCGCCGATGTAACCGTTCTAAGCCCGTTTCTACAACCTGCCACCGCCAATCTGTCTCCCAAAGGAGGCAGAGCCATGAAGAAGATAACGGCAATCAGCTTGGCGTTCGTGGCAGTTTTCTCAATCGTGAACTCGCAGCGGTTCTTGGCTGGGCAGGCGGAAGCCAGCCGCCCGGTCGACCTGAGCGCACTGCCACCCGAGCTGGTGGTGCCGGCGCAACTGCCGGCCGGCATCGACGACCCGATCCTGTTGGAGGCGTGGGTGCGCCTGTACGCCCACCAGGAACCGATCACGCTGTGGGACGGCCGCCAAATCACCGGCCGCGACTTGGCCCAGTACCTGGCCGACCAGGGGCTGCCGGTCGTGTGGAACGTGACTCACGTCTGCGGGGGCGGCTCGTGCAGCCAGCAGTATTGCCCTGAGCAGGTGTGCGCCTACCACGGCCCGATCTTCATCTCGCTGGAGCGGCGCGCCGACATGCCGGCGCTGGTGGGTGTGCTGGCGCACGAGATCTTCCATCGCCGGCTGCCATTTGGGCCGGTGCCCGACACCCAGTTCGAGGAGTACTGGGCCATGGTCGTGCTAGACCAGATCGCGCCCGCCCCCTGGCTGCAATTCGGCGCGTTTGATCCGTTCAACCCCGGCCAGTTGGTCCTCTGGATCACCGCCAACCGGCTGGAGTTGTACGCCGCTTTGCAGGCCTACCCGCCGGGCATCACGCCGGTAGACCTGACGGCCGCCAGCGCCGGCGATCCGTTCGACGCCATTCCGGCCGATGTTCGGTGAACGCGGCCGGCGAGCTTGTCGCCGCCGCCCGCTCAGCACAATCGCGCGTGCTGGTCAGCCTGGGCTCAACGCTCAGGTTGACCAACACCTAGCTCGAACTGGAGACAACCATGTACCACATCGATCCGAACATCAACGTCGCCTTAGAACGCCAGGCCGAGCGCGTGCGCGCGGTCCGCACGTATGGCCAAACGCCGCCGTCGGCGCACGACAATCGCGCCTACCTCGCCGAAGCCCTGATCAGCGGGCAGCCGCCGGCCCTACATCGGCGCTGGTCGCAGTTGGTAACCGGGCTGGTCATCTTCGGCCTGGCGGTGTTGGCGATGTTGGCCGTCTGGGGCGTCGGGGTCGGCAGCGCCTTGGCCGCCGGCGGCTAGTAAGCCTTGGCTGGCCCTTACACCGATTCAGTCAGAAAGGGGTTTCCAATGAGAAAACTGATCTTCGTGGCTATCGCCGGTAGCACGCTCGTTGCCATGTTAGCCGGCGCGGGCCGGATGGCGCAGGTCTATGCGGATGAGTTGCTGGGGCGTTACCCTGGCGCCGTCTCCACCGCCGCTGAGGAGCTCGACGTCGACGCCGCCCAGCCCGGTAAACTGACCCGCCAAGGAGAGTACCAAACCGCCGACAGCCTGGGGGTGGTCCAGCACTGGTACGCGACGCGCCTGCGGCTGGAGCCCGCGTCGGACAATTTCTTTGGCGGCAAGTGTGTGTGGCTGACAGGCAGCCAGCGAATCTACCGCTTCGTGCGCACGGTAGCGGTGCTGCTCTGTGAGCGGCCGGATGGCACGCAGGTGGTCGTGAACGAGACTTTTGCCATTGGGCCGTGACCAGATCGCCGGCAGCGCCACGGGCGGCCCGTGGTGCTGCCGGCGCATGCGTTTCATATATAGCCGTCGCTTAGCGGTTATCCCTGACTGGTGGCT
This sequence comes from Anaerolineales bacterium, assembly GCA_038252885.1. GTDB lineage: Bacteria > Chloroflexota > Anaerolineae > Anaerolineales > UBA6663 > JADZEK01. The sequence continues at coordinate 2,268 of JBBRZY010000583.1, forward strand.
TGCAGTAGAATAGGGGCAGTATGCGGTCAGCCAACTGAGGGAGAAACTCATGGACACGCCAGTCAAGCCAGTGGACAACGCGCAGCAGCTTAAGGAACAGTACGATCGCGAGGGCTATGCGATCTATCACAACGTGATCGACGCCGACCTGGTGCGCGAGGCCAGCCAGCATATTGACTGGCTGATCGCCAAACACCCTGACATGCGGCCGGAAAAGTTGTGGCACACGCTGGTGGTCACCGACCCGTTCTGGGTGCGGCTGGTCACGGACGACCGGCTGCTCGACCTCGGCCAGCAATTCGTCGGGCCGAACATCGCCGTGTTCGCCTCGCACTATATCTGCAAGCCGCCGTTTGAGGGCATGCCAGTGCTGATGCATCAGGACGGCAGCTATTGGCCGCTGGAGCCGATGGACGTCACGACGCTCTGGCTGGCAGTGGACTACTCTGGCCCAGAGAACGGCTGCATGCGCGTCATCCCCGGCACGCACCGCATGGAACTGCAAGCGATGCAGCAGAACACCGAGGTGGACAATGTGCTCGACTCGCAGATCGACCCGGCGCTGGTGGATGAGGCGAAGGTGGTTGACCTGGTGCTCCAGCCGGGCGATGTGTCGGTGCATCAGCCCAGCATCATTCACGGCTCAAATGCGAACAACTCGGCGATGCGGCGCGCCGGCCTGACCATCCGTCTGATCCCGACCACCACGCGCATCACCGCCGACCCGTGGCCCTATTCCATCCTGGCGCGCGGCGAGGCCAGCGGCAACGGCAACGTCTATCAGCCGTGGCCGAAGTACGTGGAGGGCGAGCACATGCCCTTCCGGGGCAGTGAAGCCTGGAAGTAGCGCCTACGCGGCCAAGAAGCGCAGCGTGACGATCTGTTTGGGCGCGAGCGTTAGGTCTAGGCCCGGCCGAGCGAGCGCCTGAACCGGCGCGACCGCGTTCCCCTCAAAGTCAACCGCCTGCACGGCCACCGGCCGCCAGGTTTGCAGCACGGCTTCCGCGAAGTCTACGGAGGCCGTGCTCGATTCTAGGTTGGGGTTGAACAGCCGCACCTCGAGCCCGGCCGCCACCGCGCCCTCACTCGCAACGCGCAGGCTGGTGAGCACCACCGCGCCGCGCACCTCCAGGTAGCCGGCGCTGGCAGGCAAGGCCGCGGTGATGGGGCTGTGCTGCATATCCAGCGGCGTCAGTTGCACGTCGCGCAGGCCGGCGGCCAGCAGTTGGCCCTGGCGGCACAGCGCGGCCCGGTCGGGGTGGCCGGCCAGCGGCACGATCCAAAACTTGAAGCCCAGCGGACCCAGAATTTGGCCGCCGGGCTCGCCATTGGAGAAGACCGTGCGGCGCGTCGAGCGCCACAGCGTCAGCGCAAGCGGGCGCTCGGGTTGGTCGCGCACGCCGGACTCCATCAGCCCGGTCGCCACCACCGCCAGGCCACGGCCGGGGGCAGCCACCGCGCTCCAGGTCTGCTGCGGGCGCGTTTCAAGCTCCAACTCGCGGTAGGTGTGGTTATCGGCTGCCAGCGCGATGGGCCGCTCGACCACATC
>JBBRZY010000584.1:0-3808 GCA_038252885.1 Anaerolineales bacterium
CAGATGGGCCGGCCGGTGATCTGGGCGCTGCTCCGGTCGGCCGGCGAACCCGAACAGCGGCGGGATCTCAGGCTGGCCGACAACCGGATCGCCGAGCAGCCCGACGGTCTGCAGCCGATGGTCCTCGCCTGGGTTCACGCCTAAGATGAAAAACCCTAAAATGTAGCATCATTGTATGATATCATGATGTATAATATGACATCATATAATCAGAGAGGGTGTCCATGATCAGAACTCAGATCCAACTCAGCGAAAAGCAAATGCAAACGCTCAAGACCCTGGCGGCCAGGAGAAATGTGTCCGTGGCTGAGCTGGTCCGGCAGGGTATTGATCTGTTGCTGCATTCCACCGGCGAAGCCGATCCTGCCGAACAGCAGCGCCGCGCCCTGGCTCTGGCCGGCCGGTTTCGATCCGACGTGACTGACTTGGCGCTGGAGCATGATCACTATTTGGCCGAGGCCTATCAGGCATGAGTCTCTTCGTCGACACGTCGGCGTTTCTGGCGGTCCTCGACAGCCAGGAAGCGCGCCATCCGGCGGCCCGGGAGACCTGGCAGCAGCTGATTCAGGCGAACGAACAATTGGTGGTTAACAACTACGTCCTGGTGGAGACGTTCGCCTTGCTCCAAAACCGGCTGGGCCGACTGGCGGTCAATGAGTTTCAACGCGCCGCCGTCCCGTTGCTGCACATCGACTGGATTGAAGCCGAGGGCCATTCCGCCAGCCTGGCCGCCCTGCTGGGGGCCAATCAGCGCCGGCTGAGCCTGGTTGATTGCAGCAGTTTCTACACCATCCGGCGGCTGGGTTTGGAGCGCGTCTTCACCTTCGATCACCACTTTCGCGAACAAGGCTTCACGTGCCTCCCCTAGATTAACCAGGGGACCGGGCCTGGGGGCCTGGTTAGGGCAGCGAGGCCCCCGCGCCTGACTGGCGTAAACGACCCCCGCCCACCGGCCATCCCCGGGTGGGTGGGGGTCTTGAGTAAAGCGTGGTCGCGCGACCGGGCCGGTAGCAACGGGCGGTCACGGCGTACGGGCGGGTGAATCGGGCTGAGGTCAGCTCAGATCGCGGGACAGTTAGAGTAGGGGGACGGCCTGACCGGGCGCAAAAATGGGCCGGGACTTGAACACCAAGGGTGCATAATAGGAGGCATATGGGAGGTGTGGCATGCCGCCGATGATTCGCAAGCAGATCTACCTTGGCCAGCAGCAGCAGGCGCTTGTCCGGCGACTGGCCAAGGCGCGCCGGGTGAGTGAGTCTGAATTGATCCGGCAGGCCATTGACCAACAAGTCGCCCCGGAAATCGTCCAGCCTTGGCCGGCTGATCCCGGGGCGTGGGAGCGCGCCCGGAATTTCAGGTTGGCTCTACAAGCGCGGGGGCCGGTCTCAGGCCAGGCGCGGACGTGGAAGCGCGAGGAGGCCTACGCCGAGCGGGAGAGCCGCCCTGGCGGCTAGCGCCCTGATCGACACGAATGTGTTGGTCTATGCTCACGATCGCGGTGAAGCTGCTAAACAGCAGCAGGCGTTCCAAATTTTGGGGACATTGCAGTTGGGCCAGCGCGGCCGCCTCAGTGTTCAAGCACGTCAGCGGCCACGGTGTGTTCGGCGGCCCGGCCGCTACGCTGCCCTTAGGCCGCCGCATAGACCCGCACTTCCCGTTCCAGCCGGTCGGCCAATTTATCCTTCGCGATCTCCAGGTCATAGCGAGCTTGCAGATTCATCCAGAAGCGGTCCGACAGACCAAAAAACCGCGCGAGCCGCAGCGCCGTATCCGGGCTAATCGCGCGCTGGCCCAAGACAATTGCGTTGATCCGCCGGGGCGGCACGCTAATATCCTTCGCCAGCCGATATTGGCTCAGGCCCAACGGCTTGAGAAATTCTTCCAACAGAATTTCACCCGGGCGAATGGGCGCTAGTTTCTGCACGGGCATAGCCTTCACCTTCCGCTAATGGTCGTCCACAATCTCGACGGCCTGGGCGTCGCCGGCTTGCCCGGCCAAGCCGAGGCGCCACTGTTCGTTGATCCGGATACGGTACGGCCCTTGGCGCTGGCTGGAAAGCTGCTCCCGATGAATGGAGGGTGGCTGGCGTAAGTCTGGCAGCGTGTCGGCGGCATTCAGAATTTCCAATTGGCGGCGGCTAGATGGGGCAACGGCCAGGTGGGGCGGACGACGATCACAGCCGTCCCAGCGCGCGCAAGGTGGCTGCGTCCTCCTGGAGGTCGGCTACTTCATAGTGGGGCGCAATCCGCCGCGCGGCTAACACCTGGCGCAACTCCCAGAGCGATACGCCGGCCAATTCGCGCGCCTGGCCGATCGATAGCCGGCCTTGGGCGTACAACGCCAGCGCCAGTTCCAGCTTGAGCTCGGTCACGGTGAGCCGCGCCGAGTCCATCACCGCCGGTGGGATTTCCAGCCCACTGAAGGTGCCCAGCGTGGGCCTCCTGCGCCGGTCGCGGGGCCGGTGCGCCCGAGGTACAGGCAGGCCCACGGATCGCCTACCCGGGCCGGCTTACTCAAGGTCCAGCTCGCGGCGCAGCTCGGCGGGCGTGATGGGCGACACGGGGATCCGGTACTCGGCGCACAGGTCCAGGAACAGGATCCGGGGCAGGCCCGCCATCTCCGCGGCCGCCCCCGCGGACAGTTTGCCCAGTTGGAAGCACATCAGCGCGGCATACAGGCGCACATCACGCCCGAGCTCTTCCGGGGTGCGGTTGAGCATCTGCCGGATCTCGCCCGGGATGAGCACCGTCACGGTCACTTCCATGCTTCCAACTCCTCTGTCACCAGCCACGGCCCTTGCCACGACTGTAGTATACCGGCGGCTGCACACGGCATGCGACTTACGGCGGTTAACCACCGGCGGCCGAGCCGCCGGCCCTTCGCGCCGTCGGCCCGGGCCCACCACCCCTGCCACCGCGTCCTCGGCCGGGCGTCTGGCTTAAGGCTGGCAGTAGTCCTCAGGTCTGGCGTCTAGCCGCGCGACTGCTCGACGACCTCAACCACGGCGTCGACGACGTCCTGCACATCCTGGTCGCTCAGCTGGGAGTAGCTCGGCAGGGAAAGCAACCGCCGGTATGCGCGGTACGCGACGGGGACGGCGTCGGGTTGGTAGCCGTAGCTGGCGCGGGAGGCGGGGCAGCGGGCCTCGGATGGCCCCTGTGACCCGGCGTTGACCAAGCGGTGCCGTCCGGCCATTAAACAATACACGCCCGCCAGTTAAGAGACTGGCGGGCGTGTGGCGTTGATCGATCGTTGCGGCGCGGCTGATCGCGTTTCAGCCAGCGGACGTGCGCTGACTGCTGCTACGACTTTACGACAAGCGGCAGGTACAACTTGTGCGTGGCCGTCGTGGTCAGGGTCGCAATCGCCGAAAGGGTCGGATCATTCTGGGACCGGGCGCGGAACGTGGTGACATCCTGGGTGCCGCCGGCGACCGTATACGGGATGAAGACCCGCACCGCGACATCGCGGAATTCGCTGGCGTTCAGTTGGATTAAGATAGTCGTACGGGGAATGATGATCGTTTCCGGTGTGGCGAAGATGTCCGTGGCCCACACCTGGCCGGTGACGGTCAGCGTGAAGATGTCCGTCGCCGCGCCGCTATTGGTCACGCGGACAGTATAGGTGACGTACGAACCAGGCGCGCCGCTCTTGGCGTCGGAAGCGGGCTGCACCGTGACGCCGGCGGCGGTGGGGGCGGCGGCGGCCAGGCCGTGCTGGAGCAAGGCCAGCGCCATAATGGCGCTGAAAACGAGCAGGCCGATGAGGGCCAGGCGATTGGTGCGTGACGTGTTGGTCATAAGATTC
>JBBRZY010000585.1:0-3806 GCA_038252885.1 Anaerolineales bacterium
CAACACCGTCATCGAAGTCTCGGTCGAGTCGGTCGACGTAGAGCACGGCTTCTGGGCGCCCGAGTTGTTCGGCAAAGTCGACGCCGTGCCGGGCTACACCACCCGCGTGCGCTTCACGCCCGACACCGTCCGGGCCGACTTCTTCGGCGGCCAATGCACGCAGTTCTGCGGCCTGTCGCACGCCCAAATGCGCTTCGCCGTTTCGGTGCGCACCGCCGCCGACTTCCAGACCTGGGCGGCCGCCTTTCAGCAGCCCGCCCTCCCAGCCGAAACGCTCACCGGCGACGCCCTGGCCGGGCACGACCTGTTCATGGCCGGCACCAGCCAGTGCATCGCCTGCCACACGGTGGACGGCACCACGGCCGGCGGCCAGCGCGGCCCCAACCTGACCCACCTCGCCAGCCGCAGCTTCATCGCCGGCGGCGTTTTAGCGAGAACGCAAGAGAACCTGGCCGCGTGGATTCACAACGCGCCCAGCTTTAAGCCCGGCACCATCATGCCGAACTTCGCTGAAACCTTTACGTCTGATCAGCTCGCCGATCTGGCGGCCTACTTGAACACCCTCAAATAGCGCGCGAGAACCAAAGGACGCCTATGACTGCCCAAGCGCAAGCTGTGCCTACCCGCCGCAATGTCCTAGCCGAGATACTCGACTGGGTGACGACGGTTGACCACAAGAAGATCGGCATCATGTACCTGGTGGTGAACTTCAGTTTCTTCATCATCGGCGGGCTCGAAGCTCTGTTGGTGCGCACCCAGCTCGCCAGCTCGAACCTCAAGGTGCTCGACCCGCAAGCCTACAATGAGATGTTTACGCTGCACGGCACCACCATGATCTTCCTGGTGGTTGTGCCAATTTGGGCCGGGTTTGCCAACTATTTCGTGCCGCTGATGATCGGCGCGCGCGACATGGCCTTCCCGCGCCTGAACGCGCTCTCGTTCTGGCTGCTGGTCTTCGGCGGCCTGGTGATGTATTCGTCCTTCCTCTTCCCCGGCGTCGACGGCCGCCCGCAGTTGCCCAACGCCGGCTGGACCGCTTACCCGCCGCTGACCGGCATCCTGTACTCCCCCGGCCAGAACATCGACTTCTGGATTTTAGGGCTGCACTTGTTGGGCGCATCATCCATCGTCGGGGCCATCAACTTCCTGGTCACCATCCTCAACATGCGCGCCCCCGGCATGAAGCTGACCGAAGTGCCCATGTTCGTCTGGTCCATGATGATCACCTCGGCCATGGTGCTGTTTTCCACGCCCTCGCTCACGGTGGCGATCTCGCTGTTGCTGGCCGACCGGCACTTCGGCACGCACTTCTTCATTGTGGCCGAAGGCGGCGACCCGCTGCTCTGGCAGCACCTGTTCTGGTTCTACAGCCACCCGGCCGTCTACATCATGGTGCTGCCCGGCATGGGCATCATCTCTGAAATCCTGTCGGTCTTCTCGCGCAAGCCGCTCTTCGGCTACGCCTTCATCGCCTGGTCGACGGTCGCCATCGCCATCCTGGGCTTCTCGGTCTGGGCCCACCACATGTTCCAAGTCGGCTCCAGCCTGGCGGTCAACACCTTCTTCGCCACCGCCAGCATGATCATCGCCGTTCCCACCGGCGTCAAAATCTTTAACTGGATCGGCACGATCTGGGGCGGGGCGCTCGACATGCGCGCGCCGATGCTGTTCTCCATCGGCTTCATTTCCATGTTCATCATCGGCGGCCTCAGCGGCGTCATGCTGGCGGCCGTGCCGGTCAACTGGCAGGTGCACGACACCTACTTCGTGGTCGCCCACCTGCACTATGTGCTCTTTGGCGGCTCGATCTTTGCCATGTTCGCCGCCTTCTACTACTGGCTGCCCAAGATCACCGGCTGGCAGATGCAGCGCGGCTGGGGCCGGGCGCACTTCTGGCTCATGCTCATCGGCTTCAACCTGACCTTCTTCCCCATGCACATCAGCGGCTTGCTGGGCATGCCCCGCCGTATCTACACCTATGCCTCCGGCCAGGGCTGGGAAATCTGGAACCTGATGTCGACCATCGGCGCGTTCCTGATCGCCACCTCGGTGCTAATCTTCATCATCAACTTCATCGTCAGCGCCCGCCGCAAGACCCCCGCCGGCAACGACCCGTGGGGCGGCGCGTCGCTCGAGTGGGCCACCAGCTCGCCGCCGCCGGCCCACAACTTTGATGTCATCCCGCCAGTCATGGGCCGCGACCCGCTCTGGCTTTTAGACCGCGAACGTCAGGCGAAGGGCGGCAAGCGCGCCCACGCGTAAGTCATGACCACTGCTCTACCCACGCCGCCCAACGCCCGCCGCTTTCGGTGGTTGGCGTTAGGCGCGGCTGTCACTACCTTCTCTCTCATCGTCATCGGCGGCATTGTCCGGGTGACCGGCTCCGGCATGGGCTGCGGCGATCACTGGCCGCTGTGCAACGGCGTGCTCTTTCCACCGCTCGACCTGCCCACCGCCATCGAGCTCTCGCACCGGCTGGTGACCACGCTGGTCACCCCGCTCGTGCTGCTCACCGCCTTCTTCGCCTGGCGCAGCTACCGGCACGTGCGCTGGATTGTGGCGCCCGCGCTGTGGGCCGTGGCGCTGCTGGTGGTGCAAATCCTGCTGGGGGCCATCACCGTCAAGCTGCAACTGCCGCCCGGCATCGTGGCCCTGCACCTGGCGAACGCGCTGGCCGTGCTGGCGCTGCTGCTGGTCGTCACCGTGGTCGCCTTCCAATACGAAAAAGACCCGCGCCTGGGTCAATCGCTGTTCCACTTTGACCGGCTCAGCGGCCTGGTGGGCGTCAGCGCCCTCGGCGTCTATGGCCTGATCATCAGCGGCTCGCTGGTGACGGCCGGGCGCGCGGCGGCCGCCTGTGAGGGCTGGCCGCTGTGCAACGGTTTACTCACGCCTACGTCGGCGATGGGTTGGCTGCACATGGGCCATCGCTATGTGGCCGGCGCGGTCGGGTTGGTCATCATTGGGGCGGTGGTGCAAGCCTACCGCCTGCGCCGCGCCGACGCGCCCGTGTTGGTGGCCGCCATCGTCACCGGCGCGCTGTTCGTGGCCCAGATCGTGGTGGGCGCGTACAACGTGCTGCGTGGCTTCCCGGTCTTCCTCAACGGCCTCCACCTGGCGACCGCCTCGGCCGTGTGGGCTGGCATGGTGGTCTTCACCGTGCTGGCCTTGCAGTACGTGCGCCTCAGCCCGCTCAAGTTCCCCGTGCCGGCCCGTGCGCCCGCCCGCGGCCTGCGCGCCGCCGTGGCCGACTACTTCATGCTCACCAAGCCCATCATCATGGTGCTGCTGCTGGTGACCACCGCCGCCGCCATGGTGGTGGCCGGGCACGGCTGGCCGCCCGCCGACCTGTTCTGGTGGACTATGCTGGGCGGGGCGCTGGCCTCCGGTGGGGCCAGCACGCTCAATCAGGTGATCGACCGCAATCTCGATCAGCACATGACCCGCACCTCCCGCCGCCCGGTGGCCGATGGCCGCATCGACCCGGGCGCGGCGCTGGCCTTTGGCCTGGTGCTCAGTCTGGCCTCGTTCTACGTGCTGGCGCTGTTCGTCAACCCGCTGGCGGCCGTGCTGGCGGTGTTCGGCAATGTGTATTATGTGCTCGGCTACTCGGTGCTGCTCAAGAAGAACACCGTGCAGAACATCGTCATCGGCGGTGGGGCGGGGGCCGTGCCGCCGCTGGTGGGCTGGGCCGCCGCCACCGGCCACCTGAACATGAGCGCCTTCTTCCTGTTCGCGCTGATCTTCTTCTGGACCCCGCCGCACTTCTGGGCGCTGGCCCTGCTCAAGAAGAACGACTATGCCCG
>JBBRZY010000586.1:0-3783 GCA_038252885.1 Anaerolineales bacterium
AACGTGGTGAGGAATTGGGTCAGATATTGATCCATGACCGCCCTCCGATTGGGGGTGATTGGTTCAAAACTATTATAGGCGGTTTTGTTAAATGCACGGTTGGAGGGGGCGCGGGATGGTGGAGGTCAGAGGCCGGGGAACGGTGGACGGGGTATCTGGAATGAATGTTCTACAAGTTCGAGCCAGCGTGGGGCGGCCCAGCGCTGGGGGCTGGTTGGTTGTCTGACATGTATGAAGCTCGAAATTGGTGGGCATCGGAGTGATGTTTTGGAGTATAAATATACTCCACTGGGGCATTGAAGCGGAGGGCGTGTGCTGACGGCGGTTGAAACGTTTTGGCTACACTGGCAGGCGAACCAGGGTGATCTGCAGGCCTCGGCTACGGCGCGCGCCTGGCTGACGGCGCTCGATAACCCGACGCAGAGCCTGGCGCTGCCGGCGAGCGTGCTGGAACAGTTGCCGGCACCCACGCTGCAAGACCTGCTGGCCAGCGTGGCGCGCGATAACCCGCATGTGAGCGGCGTGGCCGAGACGGCCGAGCGCCTGTTCGACGCCACCCGCCCGCTGCACCAATTGCGGCCGGCGGCGCGGCGGCGGCTGGCGAATGCGGCCCGGCTGCACCACCTGGCCGGCCCCACCACGGGCGACAGCGCGGCGGCGCTGGAAGCGCGGCCGTTGGCCGATGTTAGCCTGCGCGAGCAGGCCCGGCTGGTGGCCCTGCTGCGGGCCAGCGCACAGACCCCCGCGCCCCGCGCGATGGCGGCGGCCAGCCCTGACCCGGAAGTCGCGCTGCTGGCAGCGCTGCTGCAACTGGCCGACGCCTTGGACTACGACCAAGACCAGACGACACGCTTGGAAAGCGCGACCCTGGCCCCGGCCACCCTAATCCTGCGGGTGCGCGGGCTGGGCGCACCGGCCACGGCGCGGCGGGTGCAACTGTGCCGGCACATGGTCAAGCAGGCGCTGGCCATCAACCTGCGGGTAACGGTCGCGCCGCCCAGCCTGGATGAGCTGCGGCCGCTTCTCAACGAGCCACTGACAGCGCATACGACTGTGGCGCGGGCGGTGCAGCGCGGGCTGGCCGGTGCGTTGTTGAGCTGGCAGACGGCGTTGGCCTCGGCCTTGACCGGCGACGCCACGCTGACCAACGCCGAACGCGAGACGGCGCACTTACGGCAGGTGTTGGGCTTGTTCCGGCCGGTGCTGAAGCGCAAGGCCACGCACGGTCTGCGGCGGCGCCTGGGCCACCTGCAACGGCGGCTGCGGGCAGCCGGCAGCGCCCGAGCGGCGACGGCCGACGCGCTGGCCTATGCGGCCGCACTGCCGGCCGAGGCTACGGCGCAGATGCAGCCGCTGCTGGAGGCCCTTGACCAGAGCGGGCACACGGCGTTGGCCGAGGCCGAGGCCTGGCTGAACAGCCCGGTGGCGGTGGAGGTGTGCGACGACCTGCTGGCGCTGGTGGGCGCGGTGCCGCTGCGGCAGGGGCCAGACACCGCGCTGCGGCAGAACGCGCCCGAACTCTTTAAGGCGGCGTTGGAAACTATTGCCACCCGGCGGGCCGAGTACGAAGAGGGTGACCCAGAGCGGCAGCGGCGGTTGTGTGAGGCGCTGGTGCGCGGGCAAGCTACGCTGGAAATGCTGGGCGGCGCGGCCACGCTCGGGCCAATGGCCGAACCACTGGCCGCCGATTGGCAGACGGTGGAACAGCGGACCGAGGCCATGCGCCACCTGGGAGCGCTGGACGATGCCATTGGCACATTCTTGGACGAGTGGGCGCTGCGGCAGGCCAAGCGCAAAGCGCCGCAACTTTCCGGCGCGGACGCGGTGTTGGCCTATCGCCATCAGCGACGCGTTGACCGGCGGAAGCAGCGCCGCGCCCTGGTGGCGGCCTGGCAACCTGTGACAGGCCGCGCTCTGGCGGGGCGTGTTAAGCAAATCTTGACGGATTTTGAGGCTGGCGCGTCAGTGGGGGGCGGCTGAGGTTTCGGGCGCGCTGATGGCCGGCCCCGCGGCTGGCGCGGGGCTCGCGGCGGCCACTTTCGCAGCAGCGCGGGCGGCGGCCTTGGTGGTGGTCTTGCGCGGGCGGCGCGGCGCTGCCCGGCGGGCAGTGGTCTCCGACGGGATTTGCATATCGTCAATCACCGTCTCGATGCCGGCGCGCAGACTGCGGAAAATTTCGGGCACGCCCTTGTTGGCATCCACGACGTGGAACTGGTATTCCTTCGCCAGCGCGTCAAACTCATCGATCAGCAGCCCTTGATGCTTGACGTAGTTCTCGAACACGTCGTCACCCCGTAAGTAGTCGGTGCCCGACTCCCAGTAATCAAACCCCCGGCTATTGATGACACGCGGCAGCAAGTGCTCCACATCTATCTTTAGATAGAAGATCACATCCGGCACGAGCGCAAAGCCGAGTACGGAGCGAATCCAGGCTGGGTCGACGCCGCGCACCTGGGCGCGCGCGATGAGCGAGTAGATGTAGCGATCGGTGATGACGACAAAGCCGGCGCGCAGTGCGGGGATGATCTGCTTCTCTAGCCGGTCCACAAAGTCGGTGGCGTAGTACAGATTCATCGTCAGGTCGCCCATGGTGTGGCCGCGCTTGGCCTTCTTGAGGCCGGCGGCGGCCAACTCGGAGCGCGTGAAGCCGGTCTCGGTGGCGGCGAAGCCATTGGCCTCTAGCCACTCACGCAGCAGGGCGATCTGGGTTGAGCGCCCCACCCCATCGGTGCCTTCCACCACGATCAGCTTGCCGGGCAGGCGCTCCTCGGCCATGCCGGGCAGCGGCGAACCATAAAATAGGATGCGGGTCATCCTTCCTCCTGTCCGGCGTTATTCAGATAGCGGCCATGCAGCCCCTCTTTAGACAGCACCTCACGCCAGGGGCGCTGGTCAACTTTGCGCGCGCCCTTGAGGTGCGGCAGCACCAGCTTGCGCACGCGCGCCTGCTGCTGCACCAGCGCCTGGGTGGCATCCACCGCCGTCAGGCCAAACTCGCCCACGATGTGCTCGTACTCCTCCAAGATGCGGCCCTGGAATAACCGGAACGACTCATAGGGGTCTTCGCTCAGGCCCAAGTCTAGACCGGCCTCGTAAAACTTCAGCTCCGGCCGCCCAACGAGGATGCGCTGCAGCGACTCGTCGAGCGGCACGCGGAAGTAGAGGGCCAGCGTGGGCGTGATGGCGAAGTTGTAGATGGCGCGCACCCAGTCGCGGTTGACGCCCCGGGCCACGTCGCGGGCGAAGGCAGTGTAGATGTAGCGGTCGGCCAACACGATAGCCCCGGCGCGCAGGGCGGGCAGGATGTAGTGCTGCATGCGGTCGGCCAGGTCGGCGGCATGGATAAGCGAAAACGAAGTGCTGGAGAGCAGCTTGCGCTCCTTGCCGCGCTTGGTGGTCTGACGCACCACGGGCGACGAGTTCCACTCGGTGAAGGCGACGAGGTAGCCTCGGCTGACCAGCCACTTGTGCAGCAGGTCGAGCTGGGTGCTCTTGCCAGAGCCATCGATGCCTTCGACAATAAAGAGCTTGCCGCGTAACGGGGTGCCATCGGGCATACTTGCCATAAACGTCTCCGCATAAGGGCCGAGGGGTCAGCCCGGCTCGATCGTCAGCTTGCAATTATAGGCGGATTCAAACAGGTCGGCGGCGCGCTGGGCTTCCCAGATCTCCACGCGGGCCTCTACGCCGGGGCGCGGGCGGGCTAGCAGCTTGAGCTTCTTGCCTGAGCCGCCGAGTTTGAGGCGGGTGATGGTCTGAGCGCGGCTGCGGTCTAGGTATTCG
>JBBRZY010000587.1:0-3783 GCA_038252885.1 Anaerolineales bacterium
GTCTCAAGTGCCGCGCTGGAGGGATTTGTTGGTAGAAGTGCCGCGAGTGTCCCAAGTGCCGCGCTGGAGGGATTTGTTGGTAGAAGTGCCGCGAGTGTCCCAAGTGCCGCGCGGGAGGGATTTGTTGGTAGAAGTGCCGCGAGTGTCTCAAGTGCCGCGCTGGAGGGATTTGTTGGTAGAAGTGCCGCGAGTGTCCCAAGTGCCGCGCTGGAGGGATTTGTTGGTAGAAGTGCCGCGAGTGTCTCAAGTGCCGCGCTGGCGATCAGCGGAGTTGGGGGTGAGCGGCATGCGGTTGGTAAGGCGGCGGCGCGGGGAGGGGCGCGCGGCGATCTGAGAAAAGCGTATAGAATTAATGTGCTATATGCAAGAGGCAGTTTCGGCTTGAATTAAAGGCAATTCAGAGCGGCGGTGGCTTAGGCGGTGGGGCAGGCGCTGAGGGCGGGGAAAACGGCGGCGGGCAGGTCTTCGTCAGGGACGAGGGGGCCTACACCTGGTCGGACGACGATCCCTAACCGGCTCGCATTTGCTCGACTGTAACGAAAGAGAGAGCCCAGCGGCTCTCCCTTTTTAACCTTTACTTTCTTTTTCTCTCGCCTTACCGCGCTGCCATCTGCGGCTGCGGGGTGGTGGGCGCGGGTGGCTGTGCTTGGGGAGTGGCCCGGCGCACGGTCTTGAGGTGCTTGTAGTAGTTCTCGAGCCAGCGGTTCGACCAGCCGAAGAGCGTGGTGTCGCGCACGATAGCCTTGACCTCTTCGCGCGTCATCTTGACTTCGCCCACCAGCACGTTGACGTTCTGGCGGCTGAGGGCCAGCGTGCGCACGGCGAACAGCATGGGCCAGATGCAGGCCAGCCGCAGCGTGTGCAGCCAGGGGGGCAGCGCCATGACGTAGGCCAGCGCCTTTTGCAGGTGGCGCTCGGCCTTGTCGCTGACCATATCCACCACCTGCAAAGCCTGAATTTGATACTCCGGCTTGAACAGGTCGCTGCGGCGCAGGTTGACGGCGGCGCAGAAGCTCTCGGGCACGAAGATCCAGCCGCGCTCGTAGTCCTTGCGCAGCCCGCGGATGACGTTGACGGTTTGCAGCGCCAGCCCGAACTCGCGCGCCAACGGCATGAGTTGGTTGAGGCGGGCGCGCACGAAGCCGGAGTACCAGGCGAACACATCCGTCACCAGGTAGCCGACTCGCCCGGCCACCTCGTGCATGTAGTCGTCCATATCGGTTTCGAGCGGGATGTCGGGGCCGCGCGCTACCCAGCGGGCCATGCCGCGCGTCGAGTCGCGCACGTGCACCAGCAGTTGGTTCTGCACGGCGATGGGCAGGGCGTGGACTTTGGCCAAAATCTCGTCGGCGTGGGCGGCTACGTTGGCGTCGGGGTCGTCGCCGACGGGGTGGTCGGCCAGCAGCGCCACCAGCTCGGCGGCGGGGGCCTCGCCCGCCAGGATGCGGTCCCACAGCGCCAGCAGCGTCACCTTACGGGCGGTGGGCATGTAGTCGTTGTCTTCGAGGAAGTCGGAGACGCGGAGCAGCAGGTACGCCAGGCACATGGCGTCGCCCACCACGCCGGGCAGGCGCTCGATGGATAGGGCGAAGGTGCGGCTGGCGGAACGGAGCAGGGCGCGGTGATCAATCGTCATAGGGATCTACCAATGAAATCATCCAAGCGCAGTAATATAACACGTATTGCCGGCCTTAACCGTAGGCCGCTGGTCAGCGCCCGCTGGCGGCTGGGCGGCTAGCCCAGCGTCGGCTCAATTGCTACTCACTTTTGGCTTCGAGCGCGGCCGGCGCGTCAGTTTCGGCATCCTGGGCCTTCAAGATGGCCCAGGCGAACTGCTCTGAACGGTCGAGCACGGCCGGGTCGACGTTGGCCATGTTGTCGCGCGCGGTGTGGAAGTTGGGCGGCATTTTGGTCTGCGGGTCGAAGTTGAGCAGCCCCAGCGCCTTTTGGCCGTGGACGGTGGCGATGGAGAGCTCGGAGTACAGCCCCTTGTAATGGAAGGGCTTGGCGCCCAGCGCCGGGTTGGCCGCCGCCACGCGCTCGGCCAACGCCACCAGGTCGGGGTCGGAGGGCACCGGCAGGAGGACGGTCTCATCGAGCACATAGTTAACCTCTGAGCCGCGGCCGCCGATGTTGTCGAGCACCAGGTAGCGGGCGTCCGGCGCGTCGGTGGCGGCGTGGCGTTTGATCCAATCGATGAGGCCGTAGCAGCCGACTTCTTCGCAGCCGGTGTTGACCAAATAGACGGCGGTGTGCGCCAGCGGTTCGGCCTGCAGGCGCGCGGCCAGCGTCAGCACGGCGGCCGCGCCGGTGGCGTTGTCGTTCGCGCCGGCCACATAGGGCGTAAAGTCGGGCTGGAGCGTGAACACCAGGCCGAGGACGAACAGCAGGCCAGTGTAGAGCGCGAGGGTGCGCGGCAGCGGGTCGGGCGTGACCAGCCCCCAGACGAACAGCCCGAGGACGCCGACGTTGGCGACGCCGACCAGGAGCGTGAGCGCCTGAAAGATTTGCCACAGCGCCGGCGACTGCATGGCGAGCGCGGTGCGGTGGGTGTCGACGTGCCCCGTGACGACCACGCGCTGCTGCACGGCGCCGCTGGGCGCGGCCAGGGCCCAGACGTTTTGGCTGCGGTCGACCGGCAGGAACCAGACCAGGGGGTTGTCTTTGTGCAGCACTTGCAATAGGAACGAGCCGGCCACGATGAGACCGAGCAGGGCGGCGGCCAGGGCGCCCATTTGGGCATTGGCCGTCTGCCCGAGCAGGGCGAATAGCGCGATGGCCACCAGCATCAGGCCGGCCGCCAGCGCGTAGGGGTGCCAGCCGGAGGTGGGCGAGGCAAAGGCCTCGGTGTGCGCAGTGTAGCCCAGCCCCGTTAGAGTCTGGTGGCAGTAGTCGTGGGCGGCCTGCTCTTGGGGCGTGGTGCTGCCGCGCGGGCCGATGGTGTTGGTGAAGTGCTCGATGTGGCGAAGGGTAGTTTCAGACATGGCATTCCAGGGGTGCGGTTGGGGTAGTGGGTGAGATCGGCCTGGTTGCTGGTGGAGCGCCGCGCTCTTCACGGACTGTCAGTTTGCGGCCAGCGCTCGGGGCCGTCTTTCCGCTTTCATTGGTCTTGGCCGCGATGGAGGCGCTAGCGTTCGTTTTCCTGCGGGCCGGCGGTTAGGGGCGGGGCGACCGCGCCGGGCTGGTCTTCGTCTGGGGCGCGCTGCGGGGTGGGTGCGGCGGCGGGAGGGGGCAGCACCTGGTCGGCCGCGCGCTCAGGCGGGGTGTTGGCCGGGCCGCCGGTGAGCTTGGCCTGCACGTGGCGCTGGGTGAGCAGCCGCAGGATGGCCTGGTTGCCCACGCGGGCCTGCAGGTCGAGCACGCGGCTGGGGCCGGTCAGCGGCCGGCCGGCGTTCAGCTCGATGGGGCGGCGCGCTTGCTCGGGGCGGCGATGACGCTGGGGGAGACTAGCCGATTCATGACTGTTGGTCGGATGCGACATGGGCGTTCATCCTTGAGCGGGCCGGCCGCTGGGGCCGACGCGACAATGCCGGTCATTATAGGCCGAGTTGAGGCGGAGGCAACCGGAGGGACGTTAGGGGGAGTATTTCAGTGTGGGGGCCAATTTTGTAAAAGGCTCGGTGGCGGCAACGTCGAGATAGGTTCTCACCGCAAGGGGAGGTGGTGAAAGGTGGTATCTGACCGAAGGAAATTTTTACCTGGGGTCGGTGGGCAAGCCCACCGACCCCTGGTAAAAATTTCTGGCTGGCCCAAAACGGCAGCAGCCCGAATGAGCGTGTAAAC
>JBBRZY010000588.1:0-3781 GCA_038252885.1 Anaerolineales bacterium
AGCGGTGACTTTCGGGTGTTCGCGCGGCCAGTATAACAGAGGCGGAAGGGGGAGGTCGGAAGTCAGAGGTCGGAAACGGGGCTGTCACCGGCGGGGCAGGTTCTGATCGCACGGTAGACTGGTGAGACAACTTATCTGACCCTAACAATTTTTTTCAGGCGGTGGGGGGGGGTGACGAGCCCCCGGCTGAAAAAAAATGCGGCGGGGCCAAAACGGCAGCGGCTATAAAGACGGCACAGTCCGGGACCATTGCAGGCAAGCTACTTTACACAATAGCCGCGGGCCAATCGGCTGCTCTGATGCCAGGGCAGCATTGGTTGCGGGCAGCGGTCAGTGTCCACAAGGCGTTGGCTGAAGAAGCGGAAACAAAACGGCCCGGTGGATAAGTGATCCACCGGGCCGGGCGAAACTGAGCAGAGGTGGCGACTACGCCTTCTTCTTGCTGGCGGCTTTCTTGGCGGCGGCTTTCTTCGTGGCTTTCTTGGCGGCGGGCAGCGCTTCGGCCTTGGTGCTCACGATCGAGTTGTCTGAGCCGTGCTCGTTGGGGCTGTAGCCATCGGCCTGCCAGTCGTTGTGCCAGTCTTGCCCGTTGGCATAGTAGCGGTACTGGTAGGCGTGGCCCCCGTTCAGGGTCAGCGCTACTGACCAACTGCCGTCGGCGGCGGCCTTCAGCGGGTGTTGGGTAATGCTCCAGTTGTTGAAGTCGCCCACCAGCGTCAGGTCGGTGACGCCGGCAATGAAGGGCATGCTAAAGGTGACGCGGACTTTGCCGCGTCCCATCTTGCGCTTAGCGGTCGGCATGGTTGGTCACCCTCCCTCTGCTCTAGGCCGGCACAGCCACGGCCGCCAGTTGGGCGGCGGCGCGCAGGGCGGCGGCGCGGTCGGTGTTTTCCCAGGGCGCATCAATGTCGGTGCGGCCGAAGTGGCCGTAGGCGGCGGTGCGCTGATAGATCGGGCGGCGCAGGTTCAGGTCGCGGATGATGGCGCCGGGGCGCAGGTCGAAGTGCTCGCTCACCAGCCGGCCGATCTCGGCATCGTCAATCTTGCCGGTGCCGAAGGTTTCGACGTTGACGCTCAGCGGGTGGGCCACGCCGATGGCGTAGGCGATCTGGATTTCGCAGCGGTCGGCCAGCCCGGCGGCCACAATGTTCTTGGCAACCCAGCGCGCGGCGTAGGCGGCCGAGCGGTCGACCTTCGTCGGGTCTTTGCCCGAGAAGGCGCCGCCGCCGTGCCGGCCCATGCCGCCGTAGGTGTCTACGATGATCTTGCGGCCGGTCAGGCCGGCGTCGCCCATGGGGCCGCCGATGACGAAGCGGCCGGTGGGGTTGACGAAGATGTGCATCTGGCTATCGCGCAGCTCGGCCGGGATGACGGGGAGGATGACGTGCTCAATGATGGCGGCCCGGATTTCGTCCAGGCTCATCTCGGGCGCGTGCTGGGTGCTGATGAGGACGGTGTCGACGCGTTTGGGGCGGCCGTAGGCATACTCGACCGTCACCTGGCTCTTGCCGTCGGGGCGCAGCCAGGGCAGGGTGTTGTCTTTGCGCACCTGGGCCAGCCGGCGGGCCAGGTTGTGGGCCAGGTAGATCGGCAGCGGCATCAGGGCGTCGGTCTCGTTGCAGGCGAAGCCGAACATCATGCCCTGGTCGCCAGCGCCGACCTTCTCGATTTGGGCTTCGGTCATCTCGCCGGCCTTGGCCTCCAGGGCGTTATCCACGCCCAGGGCGATGTCGGCGCTCTGGCTGGCGATGGCCGACTGCACACCGCAGGTGTTGCCGTCGAAGCCCTTGGCGCTGCTGTCGTAGCCGATGTCTTTGACGACCTTGCGCACCAGCTCGTCGAAATTGACGAAGGCGTTGGTGGTGATCTCGCCCAGCACGATGACGAAGCCGGTCTTGGTGGCGGTTTCGCAGGCGACGCGGCTCATGGGGTCCTGCGCCAGGCAGGCATCGAGCACGGCGTCGCTGATTTGGTCGCACATTTTGTCGGGGTGGCCTTCGGTGACCGACTCGGACGTAAACATAAGTTTGGGGGAAGTCATAAAGGTGCTGCTCATCGAACGGTTCTCCTTGGTAAACAAAAGCCCCGACTCCATAGATCAAGAGAGGGGGCTGAGCAGTTCGGGCAGTAATCCCTCTCATCTTCCAGAAAGTGCTGCATCTGCCGGAATTGGCACCCGTGCTGCGTAGAGCCGGGTTGTCGAGGCTTCATAGGGCCGGTCCCTCTGCCTCTCTGGATAAGAGTAACGGAATGGAGCTATTCAATTGGCACGGGGATGTTACCACGGGGGGGAGGGGGTGTCAAACAATGGACGGCGGAAAATCGTCGGCCACGGCTTGGCCCGAAGGAGAAAACCTTTGGCCACGAATTACACGAATTGCACGAAGGGGGGTGCGGAGGTAGGAGGCTGCGCCAGAGTCAGGGCGGCCACTAGCTGCACTACGGGCGAGGCTGCATGCGGGCGCCGTATGCCAGCAAGGGCGAGCGCAATACGCGCAACAGCAACGACAGCATCTATGAAGATACGCTGCTGCTGACGGTGACCCAGACCGACACCGGCTACACCGCCAGCCGGCCGTCGTCGCGGAACGACGCGACCACTTCGGGCCACACGCCGCTGCCGGCGGACGCGACGATGAGGCGGCACAACTCGCGCGGAAAGACCGGCTCGGCCAGCAGGCGCGCCACCGGCAGCCACACGGCCTGATAGCTGCCGGCGGTGGGCGACACCGGGCCGACCATCTCGTCGCCCGCGCCGGTGCCAAATGCGCCGCCGAGGCTTTGCGCTAAGAAATAGAACTGCCGGTCGCCGGCGCGCAGCACCTCGGCCACCAGCCGGCCCACCGCCACCTGCACGCCCAACTCCTCTTCGGCCTCGCGGCGGGCGGCCTCGGTCAGGCTCTCGCCCGGCTCCACGCCGCCGCCGGGCAGCAGGTAGTACACCTGGCCGGCCCGCTCGCGGCGGATGAGGGCGAGGTGTTGGTCCTCCAGCAGGATCACCGCCGCGCGCAGCATGCGTTAGCCCGCTTCGCCCACATAGGCCGGCAGGTGCTCGGCGTAGTAGGCCAGCGTGCGCGCCAGCCCGGCGCGCAGCGGCACTTGCGGCCGCCAGCCCAGCGCCGCGTGGAGCTTGGCATAGCTGCCGTAGTAGTCGCCGATGTCAATCGCGGCCTGCTCTGGCGGGAACGGCACCAAGCGGCTACCCCCTGCCCCGTGCAACTCGATCAGCAGCGCCGCCAGGGCGCTCAGCGAAATCACCTCATCACCGCCCAGGTTGTAGAGCTGGCCCACCGTGGCCTCGCTGGCGGCGGCACACAGCAGCGCCTCGACCGCGTCGTCCACATAGGTGAAGTCGCGGCGCTGCTGGCCACTGCCGTAGACCAGGATGTCGTCGCCCTCCAGCAGGCGGCGCAGCCACAAACCCAGAAAGGTCTGGCGCGCGTCGGCCACGCGCATGCGCGGGCCATAGGTGTTGGTGAGGCGCAGCGACGTGGTGCGTAGGCCGTAGGCGCGGTGGTAGACCAGGTGATACCACTCGGCCGCGACCTTGTTCACGCCGTTGACATCCACCGGGTCCACCGGGTGCTGCTCGTCCACCGGCAGGTAGCGCGGGCGGCCGTAAATTTGGCGCGTGCCCGAGTAGATTAACCGCACTTCGGGGTTGAAGCGGCGGCAGGCCTCCAAAAGCACTAGCTGGCTGCGGCCGTTGATGTCGAGATCGGTGTACGGGTCGCGCATCGAGTCTAGGTGGCTGACCTGCCCGGCCAGGTTGAAGATGAAC
>JBBRZY010000589.1:0-3778 GCA_038252885.1 Anaerolineales bacterium
AGATCGGCTGGCGAGCTGCACGGCCTTCGTCGGCATAATCGCCCTTTAACGAAAACGGTGGGGAGCAGGCTGTGCCTGCACCCCACCGTTTTCGTTTTGGCTCCGGCCCAGCCGTTCGCCTAATATTCCGACTCGGCCGGCCAGTCGGCCGGCGCGTAGCCGTTCTCACCCTGCTGCCAGGTCTCTTGCGCGGCGCGCTTAGCCGCCGCCGCCGTGCGCGCCAGCCGCTCCACGTTGTCGGTCAGCGCCGCCTGGCTGCGGGCCTGCACCGCCTCCGCCCGGGCGCGGGCCTCCTCCGCCGTCTGCCGCGCGCGGTCGCGCAGCGCCTGGCCCCGATCACGCACCAAGTCGCGCGTCGCTTCGCCCGAGTTCGGCGCCACCAAGATACCCAGGGCCGCCCCCACCAAACCGCCCATCACCAAGCCAAGCAGTAAACTACCCCGCTGTTGTGCCATTGTCAGGCCTCCCATGAATTCCACTGTCTTCAAGCCGGCCCAGCCGGCCGCCACAAATAAAACGCTGGAGCACGGCCGCGTGCCCCAGCGTCGATTGTACCTCGCTTGCGCCGCGCCTAGGCCCACCCGTCGCCTAGGTCGTCGCGCCGATGGATGACGAGTACCGCACTCGTTCGGCCGGGCGCGGCATGATCGTCTTCGGGCGCGCCTCGCCGCCGCCCCACAGCCCCGCCAAGCGCGACACATGCACCGCGTCGCGCCGGCTGTTGACGTTCAGCTTGCGCAGGATGTTGTGCACGTGGTTCTTAACCGTGCCCAGCTCAATCACCAGCGTGGCGGCGATCTCCTGGTTGGTCAGCCCCTGCTGCACCAGCGTCAGCACCTCACGCTCGCGGCGCGTCAGCGGCTGCGCGGCGGTTTCGTCGGGGGTGGGTGTCGGGTCAAAGCCCACCAGTTCGGCCACATACGACATGAGCGCGGCGGCAATGGGCGGCGACACCAGCGCCTCGTTGTTGTAGGCGGCGCGGATGTTCGTGATCAGGTCGGCCAGGGAGTTGTCGCGCAGCACGTAGCCGGCCGCGCCCGCCTCGACGCATTGCAGAATTGCGTGTTGGCTGCGGGCCAGACCCATCACTACCACCTTCACGCGCGGCGCAACCTTGCGGATGGCGCGAATGACGCCGGCCGAGGCATCGCTGTCGGCGGTGGCGTTCACCAGCGCCAGGTCGCACCCGCGCAGGAACGGCAGAGCGGCGTCGAGGCTGGTGGCGCAGCCGCTGATTTCCATATCGCTTTCGCTGCGCAGCACCGCCGCAATGGTCTCGCCGATCGCTCGCACTTCTTCAACAATGAGGACGCGGATCATGGGCAATCTCCTAAAGTGGTCAGACACCCACGAGCATAAGGCCTGGCGCTCACGGTCACTATCGGCGGCTGAATGATTCCCGTGTAGGACGCCCCTGCGTCGCTTGTCAGACATGTCCTACATCCGCGCCCCACCAGCGCCTTCGACCCCCTTAATGCTCGAGTGCCAGGGGGCACGAGTCTTTGGGACCACGGACCACTGGCACTCGAACCGGGAGGGGGGAGAAGGGGCTGCCCGGCTGGCTGAGACAGGCGGGCTGAGAGGAGCTAGGGCATTAGCGGCGTGACCCGCGGGGGCTGATTCGCACAGCCAGCGCTAAGATCGCGTTACGCCCAGCAGCAACGGGCGCGCGGCCGAAGGCTTGCGAGCCGTCATTCGCGCGACCGCCGATGCCTAGCAGTGGGGTTTGCACCGGGCGGGCCTGTCGAACACCGTTCAATTCGACGTCAACCCTCAGCAGCGTTCCGAGCCGGGGGCCGGCGCGCAGAACCGCGCTCGCCAGGCCGCCGAAGATGCCAAGAAAAGTAATCCAAGCCAAATAGGAAATCATGGGGCCACATCCAATCGACCAGTTGCCGACCGTTATGCACTTGAGCTTCTAATGCTATTTTTCTAATTTACAGTTTCTTGGGGGCCGGCACTATCGGCCGAACGCTGATTGTCTTGTAGGACAAATACTGAAAACGCGCCCCACCCATTGGTCGCCGTGCCGGGTCGGGCCGGCTTACACCCGGGCCGTCGCCGGCCGCAACCCGGCCACGCCCCGCAGCAGCAGCCCCACCAGCACCCCGGCCACAAAACCGCCCACGTGCGCCCACACCGCTACGCCGCCCGTCTCGGCCGTGTCGCCTGAGAGCGCCGTCAGCCCGCTGAAGAACTGGAGCGCAAACCAGAAGCCCAGCATGATGAGCGCGCTGATCTGCGCGGTGGCGAAGAAGATGTTGGGGATCAGCACGTGGATGCGGCGCGCTGGATACAGCACGATATACGCGCCCAGCACGCCCGCAATGGCGCCGCTGGCCCCCACGCTGGGGATCAAGCTGCCCGCGCCGCTTAGCACAATTTGCGTCAGCGACGCCACCACACCCGCCCCCAGGTAAAACACCAGATACAGCCCATGGCCCAGCGCGTCTTCAATGTCGTCGCCAAAAACGCGCAAGTAGGCCAGGTTGCCAAGGATGTGCAGCCAACCGCCATGAATGAACATGGAAGTCAGCAACTGCCAATAGACCGGGTAAGGCCCCGGCGGCGCCACATCGACGCCAGTGAGGATCTCTTTGGGCACCGCGCCGTAGGTTTGAAAGAACGTGTCTAGGCCGGCGCCCAGGGTCAGCTCGTACAGAAACACGACCACGTTTAAGACGAAAAAGCCGACCGTAATGCAAGCCAGGCCTCGGCCGTTGCGCGGTTCATCCCCAATTGGAATCATAGCGGCGGTCTCCTGTCGGTCGGTCCCGGCGGCGCGCGCGTGGTTACAAAAACCCTCTCGGTTCCGGGCCGGGAACCGAGAGGGTCAATTTAGCCGCCCCCGCCCGGCGTGTGTGCGGCAGGGGCGGCGCGCCCGCGGCTAGTTAATTGGGCTTGCTGTCCGCCGCCGGCTCGTCGGCCAGGCGCTTGTCTTCAAAATCCTTCACGCGCTTGCCGATTTCGTCCTCGGCTTTGGCCTTCGTCCAGCCATAACGTTCTTGCAGCGCGCCCAGCAGCTTGTCTTTCTTACCGCCGATGCGCTCCATGTCGTCGTCGGTCAGTTGGCCCCACCAGTCGCGCACCTGGCCCTTGGCCTGCTTCCACATGCCCTCGAAGATATCGTCATTCATTGCCATGTCTACCTCCTGAAAGTGGTGGCGGTTCAAACCGCCCGAATACCAGCCCCGCGCATGAGCCCGCCCAAAGAGGCCCGACCGCTCAGCCCCCGGTCGCGCTCGTCAGTTGCTCCAGCGCCTGGGGGATCTTGTCGAACTCCGACGACTTATCGAAGAAATAACTCGCGCCCGCCTCCAGGCAGCTCTTGCGGTACTGGTCATAGGGGTAGTTCGTCAGCATGATGAACTTGGGCTTAACTACCTCGCCTTGCGCCCACTTCAGCACGCTCAGGCCGTTGCCGGCGGGCATTTGGATGTCTAGAATGACCACATCCGGATGCAGGTCTTGAATCTCGACCAGAGTTTCCAAAGCATCGGTTGCTTCGCCCACCACTTCGACCTGACCGGTGTCTTCGAGCAGAGCGGCGAGCCGCTGACGCACAGGAGCCGAGTCGTCGGCTATGAGTACCCGTATACGCTTGTCTTCATTCACGGTCCCTCCCCGGTGAAAATCCACCAATACATTTAGACGGCCCCAACACTTGGCTCTACCATAGCCCTCTGCCCCAGCCCCGGCAATCGGCGGTGTTCTGATTCGAGCGTCAGTGGGGCACGTAGGCCTGTGTCGGCGGTTGTCCTACACGGGGGGCGCAACT
>JBBRZY010000590.1:0-3772 GCA_038252885.1 Anaerolineales bacterium
CAATCACCTCGGCGGCGAGTCGGCTGGCGAGCGCGCGGATTAGCGCGACCCACCGCTTTGCGCAGGCGTCGCCGGTCCTGAGGTTTTTGCCCCCAAACTGAAATACACCCTAGGCCGGCGGCTAGCACCGTGGCGGAGTTCTGGCGGTGGGGGGCTGGTCTAAGTGCGCTGTCGCCGGTCATTCCGCCGCCAACTGTTCAAACATCTGCCAGCAGCGCTGCAGCGCGCGCGGCAGGTGGAAGCAGCCCTTCCATTTGCCGCCCTTGAGCGGCAGCAGCACCTCGCCCTGCCGGTTGAGGTAGCCAAACCACTCGCCGTACGCGGGGTCGGGGAAGTGCGCCCAGGTGTAGGCGTGCACCTTCTCAAACCAGGCCCAGCACTCCGGCCGGCGCGTGAGCTGATAGCCCCGTAGCAGCGCCACCAGCGTCTCTACATGCACCCACCACAGTTTCTGATCCCACTCCAACTGCTGGGGCGGGTGGCCGAGCCGATCGAGGAAATAGAACACGCCGTCGTGTGTGCGGTCCCAGCCCAATTCCAGCATCGCCAGCGTCACGTCGGTGGCCCGCGCGCTCAGTGCGGCATCGCCCCGCCGCGCGGCGATGTCCATGATGAAGCTCATGGCCTCGATGGCGTGGCCCGGGTTGAGCAGGCGGCCATCAAACGAATCGACCCACCGGCCGTCCGGCGCGACGTTCTCGACGATCAGGTTGGTGGCCGGATCGTGGAACGGCCCCAGCACTGTGGCGAGGCAGCGCTCGAGCGTGGCTTCGACCTCGGCCGGCGTCAGCAGCGGCGCTAGCTCCAGCGCCAGGTTGCTTAAGATCATGGGCAGCGCGAAGTTGCGCAGCGGGCGCGTGCCCGGCACGGTCTTGTCATACGCGCCTTTGGGGTGGTCTTGCCGCACAAGAATGGCGCGATAGGTGCGGCGGGCCAACTCGGCCGCGCGGTCGTCGCCGGCGGCCAGCGCATACTGCCCCAAGGCCAGCGCCGCAAAGCAATCGGAGAAGATGTTGTAGGGCTGAACCAGCGGCTGGCCCGTGCGCGTCAGCGCGAAGTACCAATCACCATTGGGGGCCTGACCATGCGCGCGCAGGAAGTCCGCGCCGTGCCGGGCCAGCGCCAGCCACGCGGGCCGCGCCGCGACTCGGTTGTAGAGCATCGCGAAGGTCCACACCTGGCGGCTTTGCAGCCAGACGAACTTGTCGGTGTCGTAGACCGCGCCGTCGCGCTGGAGGCAAGTGAAGTAGCCGCCGTGGTCGCGGTCGGGCGAGTGCGCTTCCCAAAAGGGAATCACATCTGCCAGCAGCGCGCGGCGGTAGCGCTCGGCGTAGGTGGCGTAGTCAGTCATTTGAAGGCGGCAAGGCCGGCCGGCGGCTTGGGCGTGGGCACCAGTCCGGCGATTAGGGGCAGCGGGCGGCGGCGGGCGCCCCTGGCTGGAACCTTCAGCGGTCGGCAGCCTAACCCGTTGCCGGCCAGAGTATAGGCCCGCCCGCTGGGTAAGCCAAAGCCGCTGGGCGGCCAGCAGCCGAGAGAACCACGACTCACCCGCCTTTGCTCCGCCAGTGCGGCCAGTGGGCGGCCGGCCAGTACCAACGGCGCCTGGCCGCCTGGGAGCGTGAGCGCCGCGCGGGCAGTGTCAGGCAGACCGGAATAACCGGCCGCGACGGGGCTAGCTTGGCCGCAGTTGGATGCCGGCGAGGCGTTGGTCGCTGGAGGCATTCAAGACCAGCGCCCAGGCCGCTTCGGCCGTCAGCAGCGCCTGCTGGTAGCCGGCAAGCGAGCGCTCGGCGCGGCCACCCGTGCTGGCGCGAAGGCGGTCTAAAGCACACGCAGCATCGATCAACGGGCTGCGGGACTCAACCAGGCTGGCAATTCCAATCAGGGAGTCACGACCGCTTCTGCGGGGAGCGCCTGAGCTGGTTAGCCGGCCATGTGATTCGCCGCGCCGGTGTCACCGGGCGGTCAGCGGTGCTGGCTGCCGCCACGCCGCCGGGGCGGGGGCGCGGCCGTCTTGCCGCCCCCAAAGGCGCTGAGCACGCCTTTGGAGTTATCGCGCGCGGGGCGGGGCGGCGTCACTTGCTGGTTTTGGTCAATCGGCCCAAACGCGCTGAGCTTGCCCGAGGCGCTGGGGACCGACAGGCCGGGCTGGGCGAAGGTTACCGCCAAGGGGCTGCCGGCCAGATCGGCCGCGTGAAATTTGTTGAGCGCCTTCTGGGCGGCGGCCGTCGTGGCCATGGTGACATGCGCGAAGCCCTTCGACTCGATGCTGTCGTTCTCGCTTAGCATTTGCACCGAGGTGACCGGGCCAACCTGTGAAAACAACTGCCGCAGGTCTTGCGCTGTGATGGCGTGGGCGATATTGCCCACATATAGTTTGAGTGGCATATGGCAGCTCCTTCGGCTGGCAAGTTTTGCGAGGCGGGCGCCTTACGGGCCGGCCGCCGGCTGAGGCCCCGACAACGCCGGCGGCGCCCTTGGCTGAGGGGTCTGGCCCTAAGCCCCGTTACCCTGAACGGCCTTGACGACCGGCGTCCAGCGTTCCTGCTGCGCGGCGATCAGTGCTTGGCCGCGCAGCTGGATTTTCTCGGCCTGCTCGCGCACGGTGGTCGTGAGTTGCTCGGCCTTGTTGGTCGTCTGCTCCACTGCCTCTTCAAGGCCTCGCCCGGTTTGTTCGCGCAGGTCGATCCCGGCGCGCTGCAGCTTGGCGCGCGTCCGGCGGCCCGATTGCGGGGCCAGGAGCAGCATCGTCACCGCGCCAGCCAGGCCGCCCAGCAGGGTGCCCAGCACGAAGCCTTGAAGGCCGTGGTCGACATGGCGGTGTGCGTAGTTTTGGTTTTCCATGTGCATTCCTACTATAACTCAATTAACCAGCTATCAAACCAGGGCGTGACCAGCCGCGGCCCGCGCGCGGATATGGCGGCATTCGGCCCAGTAAACTCGACTTGTAGCGCCGAGTATACTGAAGGCGAGTCTCAAGAACGTCACAAGGAATATCGGGTGGCCCCGCCCGTGTCGCGGTGACAACTGCTTTTGCTTGGGCCGCCGGCGGCCAGCGTAGCCGCCACCGCGCTGGTCGTCGCCAAGCGTAAAACGCTGGCTTTGCGGGCGTATTTGGCGCCGGCCGAAGGCCCCCAACCGCGCGACCACCTGGCGGCGCTGTTTTGGCCCGGGGCTAGCCCGCAGCGCAGCCGGGCCTCCTGGCGCAACACGCTGAGCCACCTGCAGCGCGCGCTGCGGCTGGCCGGCGGGCCGCTGGGCGCTGGGGGCGCTGCAACGGCCGGTCTACACCCGCCTCAGCCACGGCTACGCGCTGGGTCACACGGCCCAGGCCGCCGCCCTCGAGTCTGAAATTGAGCGCCTGGCCCCCGGCTGACCGCCCGCGCCGCAGTTGACTGGCCGGCAGTGGGCCTTGTGACGCTTTTGAGACTCTCTGTCGGTATAGTTGCCCACAGACAAAGGAGTCGACTATTAATGGCCACCCCCACCAACCCGATCACCCCCACCAAGCGCCCCTCCAAGAGCAAGCGCATCGCGAAGCGACGTCTGAAGCAGACCGTCCGTAAGACCGCCGGGACACCCAGCTAGTTCACGGTGGACGCCTGCTCAGCGCCCGGCCGCCGAACATTCTGTCTCACCAAATTCAGCGGCTCCGCGGGTGCGGGGCCGCTGTTCATAAGCTCGGGAAGCTAGACGACGCCCCACTCACCGGGCGCCGCAAGTCCCGCCTAACGCGCACCGCCCCTGCAGGTTTAATGCAACGATCGCCGAA
>JBBRZY010000591.1:0-3766 GCA_038252885.1 Anaerolineales bacterium
ACGCGCCTGGGGCGGGTTGGCCGTGGCGATTGTGAAGTAGGCTGGGGACGACTTACGCGGCGGTGTCTTGCTGCAAGAGGCGCAGGGCGGTCTCGGCCAGGATGGCCGCGCCGATGGGCAGCGCGTTCTCGTCCAGGTCGAAGTCGGGCGTGTGCACCGGGCGGATGGGCGCACCGGGCGCGCGCACGCCGAGCGAGAACATCGCGCCCGGCTTGAGCGCGCTCATGTAGGCGAAGTCTTCCGCGCCGAGCGTGCCGTGGGCGGGCTGCACGGCGTCGGGGCCGAGCAGGTCTTCGCCCACGTTGGCGATCTGGGCCGCCACCAGCGCGTCGTTGTACATGCTGGGGTAGCCGCGCTCGATGTCGAGTGTGTAGTCGCCGCCCAGCGTGCGCGCGATCTCCAGGCAGCGGCGCACTTCTTCGATCAACTGCTCGCGCACTTTGTCGTCCATGCTGCGCAGCGTCCCCTCTAAATACACCATAGCCGGGATGACGTTGGAGGCGGTGCCGCCGCGCACGATGCCGAGCGACAGCACGGCCGGCCGCAGCGGATCGATCCGGCGCGAGGGCACGGCGTAGAGCGCGTTGAGCACCTGGGCCGAGAGCCAGATGGCGTCTACGGTTTGGTCGGGGTGCGCGCCGTGCCCGCCGACGCCTTTCACGTGCGCCCGAAACGTATCCACCGCGCCGGAGGCCTGGCCGGGGGCGCAGGCAATGGTGCCGGTGGCCAGGCTGGGGGAAACATGCAGCGCCAGCACGTAGTCCACATCGCGCAGCGCGCCGTCTTCGAGCATACGCGGCGCGCCGCTGACGCCGAACTCGTCGGCGGCTTCTTCGGCCGGCTGAAACAGCAGCCGCACCTGCCCCGGCAGCTTTTGGCCGACCAGCAGCCGCGCCACGCCCAGCAGCATGGCGGTGTGAGCGTCGTGGCCACAGGCGTGCATCCGGCCCGGCTCTTCCGAGGCGTACTCCACATCGTTAAGCTCGTGGATCGGCAGCGCGTCCATGTCGGCGCGGATGGCGACGACCGGGCCGTCACCATCACCCAGGTAGGCGACCACGCCGGTGCGGCCGACGCCGGTTTGAATTTCAATGCCCAGATCGCTGAGCGTGCGGGCGACCAGGGCGGCGGTGCGGTGCTCGCCAAACGCCAACTCGGGGTGGCGATGGATGGCGCGGCGCAGGGCGACGAGTTCAGGTTGGAGGGCTTTGGCGGAGGGGAGCATGGAGCGCATTATACGGGAGGCGGGCGAAAACCTTTGGCCACGAATTACACGAAGGGGGTGAGGGAGCTAACAGGCTGCGCCCGAGGCATGAGCGCTCGCTGCCGACTACATCGCTTCCGACTTCTGACCTCTAACTTCCGACCTCCACTATGCTACACTCGCGGCGCGCAAGCAGAGGGGAGTTGAACCGCGATGCCGGTAGAGCAGACACACAGCGAGCGGGCCGCGGCCTGGCTGACGGGCAGCGCGTTTGCGCTGTTCGGGCTGCTGTTCGGCGTGTGGCAGGCGGTGCTGCCCGATTTGCAGTTGTCGCTGCACCTGTCGGCCGGAGCGCTTGGGCGGGTGCTGACGCTGAGCTTTCTGGCGGCCTTCCCGGTGGCGGTGCTGGGCGGGCGGCTGGCCGACCGGTGGGGCGCGCGGGCGCTGCTGGCCGGCGGCGCGCTGCTGATGGCGCTGGCCTTCGCCGGTTTAGTAGGGGTGGGCAGCTATACCGGCCTGCTGTTCGCGCTGCTGGTGCTCTACGGGGCCAGCGGCGCGTACGATGTGGGCCTGGGCACGGCGGCGCTGGCGCAGGAGCAGGCCACCGGCCGGCGGCGGCTGGCGTATTTCAACGCCGCCTTCAGCGGGGGCTCGGCGCTGGGGGCTATTGGCGGTGGCCTGCTGGTGTACGCGGGCCTGCCCTATCGCTGGCTATATGGCGGGCTGGCGGTGGCGCTGGTGGTGGTGGCCCTCAGCGCGGCCCGCAGCCGGGCGGGCCGGCGGCCGCGGCCGGCACCCCCCGCTGTCGCGCCTAGCCCTGTGAAAGCGCTGGCCGTCTATCGGCTGCCAGGGCTGTTGGCGCTGGCGTTGGTGGCCACGCTGGCGTATTTTTCAGAAGGCACGCTGGAGGAGTGGTCGGCCATCTATCTACGCTCGGCGCTGCACTTGCCGGCCGGGCTGGGCGCCGCCGGGCCGGCCGTGTTTCACCTGGCCATGCTGGGCGGCCGGTTGATGACCGGGCGACTGGAGCGGCGCGTGGGCCGGCGGCGGCAGATGCAGCTCGGTGGGGTATTGACGGCGGTGGGGATGGTGGTGGCGCTGGCCACGCCGCAACCGGCGCTGGTGCTGGCGGGCCTGCTGATGGCGGGCTTGGCGCTGGCGGCGCTGGCCCCCACCGCGTTCTCGCTGGGGGGCGACCTGGCGCCGGAGCGCACGGGCGAGGTGACCGCCTTCTTGACCACGATCGGTTATTTGGGGTACCTGATCGGCCCGGTGTGATCGGCAGCCTGACCGACCTGTTCGGTCTGCGCGTGGCGCTGGGGACGCTGGTGGTGGCCGGAGCGCTGGTGGTGGTGTTGAGCTTCAGCGGCCGGCGCGGTCGTTAGGGCGCGGGCCGGCGCAGCAGCCGCAGCCCGGTGAGCTGGAGCGCGGCGAAGCCATACACAAACGGCCACCACAAGCTCAAGGCCCGGTAGGCCAGCGCGACCACCAGCGCCGTCTCGAACGGCTGGCCGAACTGCGTCAGCACCAGCGCCAGGGCGCCCTCGGTCACGCCGACGCCCAGCGGCGTGGGTGAGACTACGCTGAACAGCGCCGCCAGGCTGACGCCCGCCACGACCACGTCTAGCGTGGCCGCTTGCCCGAAGGCGCGCAGCACCAGCGCGAACAAGCCGAACTGGGCCAGCTTGCTGACCAGCGCCAGCGCGAACGGGATCAACTGCGCGCGCCACCGGCCCTGCCGCAGCGCCGCCAGCCCCTCGGCCGCCTCCGCCATCAGCGTGGCCAGGCGCGCCGCCGGCAGCAGGTCGCGGTGGGCCACGCGCTGCGTCAGCCGGTTGAGCCCCGCCACCACCTGCGCCGTCGCGATCTCAAAGCGATCGGGCGCGTAGGCCGCAATCAGCAGCGCGGCGTACTGCCCAAGCGCCACCGCCACCACCACGAACACCGGCACGCCCACCAGCCAGTTGAGTTGGCCGCGCTGCGCCAGCACGCCCGCCGCCGTCACGGCAAACAGCGCCAGCACCAGATAATTGAAGACGGCAAAGACCATCACCGCCACGCCCGCCCGCCCCGGCGAGAAGCCGCGCTGCTGGGCGTTGGCCCCGAACAGCGCAAAGGTGCTCAGGCTGCCACTCGGCACGGCCAGCAGCGCAAAGTTGTTGACCAGCACGGGCGGCAGCGTGGCGCGGTAGCCCAGCGGCACACCCACGACGCGGTGCGCGGCCTGGAACTGCGCCACCTGGTTCACCTGCCACAGCGCCTGGGCGGCGAAGGCCAAGCCCAGCCAGCGCGCGTCGCCGGTGCCCAACACGGCCACGAAGTCGGTGAGGCGGCCGAACTGCGTGGCGAGCAGCACGGTTGCCAGCAGCAGCACACCGGCGAGGAGTAGGCGGCGCATAGACGCGTATTGTAGCGCAGGGATTGGCAAGGCGCGGGGGCTAGGGGAAAAAGTTAATGACGAGACTGCATGTCTGCGGCGCTCAGCGTCAAAGTGCCAACTCACCGCAGGCTGACTCACTAAGAGTGGCTATCTGACCGAGAAGGGGAAACTGAAGGGGGTTG
>JBBRZY010000592.1:0-3748 GCA_038252885.1 Anaerolineales bacterium
GTCTGTCGCAGCCGCGTGCCAGTGCCAACGAAAAAAGCAGGGTCAGATACACAGTCTCATCATTCCAACCTGCGGTGAGCTAGCCGCCTGACGTTGAAGACCAAGCCCCCCGCAATCGTCAATTTCATGATTGACGCATCAATCAACAAAAAACCCGCCCGCCAGCGCTGTCGACGTTGCCGCCACCCAGCCTTTTACACAATTGCCCCCGAGACTGAAATGCTCCCTTACAACCAATGGCTTTGGCAGCGCAGCGGGCGCGGGGTCCGCCGAGAAAACTATTCTGAGCTGGCGTAAGGCGAAAAACCGGCGCGCGGCCTTTAGTCGCTCAGCGTTTCGGCGCGGCGCAGGCTGAGCCACACGCCGCCCACCACAATGCCGACGTTGAGCGCCAGGCTGATGCCGATTTGCGCCACTACCACGCCAATCGGCACGACGGCGCTGACCGCGCTGGGCAACTGCACCAGCGGCACCGCCGCCAGCAGCGACAACTGCTGCGCCGGTGCATAGAGCGCCAACGCCAGCCCCAGGTGCAGCGCGAACACCAGGCCGATGGCCGCGCCGCTGGAGCGCACCAGGGTCGAGGCCGCCAGCCCGACAACGCCATTGTAGATCACGGTCCAGACCGGCTCCAAGAACCAAAACGCCAGGCTGGTGAGCGCGCTCAGGGCGAAGAGCAAGCCGAACCAGAAGACGGTCAGCGGGCCGACCGTGGCCTCCGACAGCAGCACGCCAAACAGCGGCGGCAGTTGGTCGAGCGTCAGCCCGGCGGCGAAGTAGGCCAGCACCAGCGTGACGACCGCGCTCAGGACGGCCAGCGCGCGCAGGCCCAGGATGATGAGCAGCGGCCGGCCCAGCGTGTAAAACAGCGCCACGAGTTTGCCCAGCACGATCTCGCGCGTGGTCAGGGTGGTCAGTCGCAAGAAGGGCCAGGTCTGGCTCTCGCGCTCGCGGGCGATGAGGGTGGCCCCCAGGATGCTGGCGCTCAGGCCGTTGAACGCGCCCAGCAGGGTGCTGATGACGGCCAGGCCCACGGTGAACAACCCGCCGAGGCCCAGCACCAGTTCGGCCGGGGATTGAAAAGTGGAGGTGAGGCTGAAGATGATGGCGCAGGCGGCCGGCACCAGCAGAAAGACCAGGCTGCCGCCCCACAGCAGCCCGCTAGCCAGCCGCCAGCCGCGCGAGGCCTGCCAGTGCCGCCGCTCGTAGCGGACGATGGGGTGGCCGGGTTGGGCCCAGGCCGGCAGCGTCAGGCGGGCCATGCGCCGCCTTAGTCGGGCGGCTGCGCGCCGGCGGCGGCCTTGATCTGCTCGACGTAGGCCAGAATTTCCTCGGCGCTGTCCATGGCCTTGTCGCCGGTGCCGCCCAGCATTTGGGCCAGCTCGTAGATGCGCTCGCTGGCGCCCAGCGGCCGCACATGGGTGATGGTGCGCTCACCCTGGAAGGCCTTTTCGACCTTGAAGTGCTGGTCGCCGAAGCCGGCCAACTGCGGCAGGTGGGTGATGCACAGCACCTGGT
Source organism: Anaerolineales bacterium (assembly GCA_038252885.1). GTDB lineage: Bacteria > Chloroflexota > Anaerolineae > Anaerolineales > UBA6663 > JADZEK01. Next base: position 1,519 of record JBBRZY010000592.1, read on the forward strand.
GCGACCCGCCCAGGCTCCACAGCTTCTGCCCAACGATGGTGCCCACGCGCCCGCCGATGCCCTGGTCAATCTCATCGAAGATCAGGGTCGGGGTCTGGTCGGCGCGGGCCAGCACGCCCTTGAGCGCCAGCATCAGCCGGGAGGTCTCGCCGCCGGAGGCCACTTTGGCCAGCGGCTTGAGGCCCTCGCCCAGGTTGGGCGCCACCATAAACTCCACGTGGTCTAGCCCCGTGCCGTCGAAGGCCACGCGCCGGCCATCCACCATTGCGCCGGCCGGGTCTTCGATCAGGTGTTGATCGACGCCGAACTGGGCGCGCTCCATGCGCAGGTCGGCCAGCTCGCCTTCGATGGCGCGCGACAGCACCTCGCCGGCGGCGTGGCGCGCGGCCGAGAGCGCGTTGCCCAACTGGCCGATGCGGCGCAAGAGCTTCTCTTCGCGCCCCTCTAATTCGGCGCGGCGCTCGCTGGAATGCGTCAGCGTGTCTAGCTCGGCCTGCGCCTGGCCGCCAAAGGCGATCACTTCGTCTAGGCTGCCGCCGTACTTGCGCTGCAAGGTCTTGATCAGCTCCAGCCGCTCTTCCACCAGGTTGAGGCGCTTGGGGTTGAACTCGATCTGCTCGCGGTAGTCTTGCAGGTCGCGCACCAGGTCTTTGAACTGCTCGCTCAGGTTGAGCGCCAGGTCGCGCTGCTCGGTGCGGGTCGGGTCGATCTTGGCCAGGTTGTTGAAGGCGCGGGCGGCCTGGCCCAGCAGGTCGGCGGCGCTGGGGGTCTCATCGGTGCCGTCGGCCAGGGCGCGGGCGGCGTCGTCGGCCAGGGCCGCCAGCTTCTCGGCGTTGGCCAGGCGCGTGCGCTCTTCCAGCAGAGTCTTGTCTTCACCCGGCTTGAGGCGCGCGGCCTCGATCTCTTTGATCTGAAAGTCGAGCATGTCCAGCCGGCGTTCGCGTTCGCGCTCCAGCCGGCGCAGCTCGCCCAACTCGCGGCGCAGCGCCCCCAACTCGCGCACCACCTGGGCGTAACCTTCGCGCTGCGGCTCAAGCTCGGCGAAGCGGTCGAGCATAAACACGTGCTCACGGGTGCGCAGCAGCGACAGGTGCTCGCTCTGGCCATGCACATCCACCAGCCATTGGCCGACTTCGCGCAGGATCGCCAGGCTGACCAGCCGGCCGTTGATGCGGGCGGCGGTGCGGCCCTCGCGGCGCACCTCGCGCGCCAGCGTCACCTCGCCGGCCTCGAGGCCCTCGTCGGCGTCATGCAATTGCTCACGCGCCAGGATGGCTTGAATGGCGGCCTGCGCGCCGGGTTCGAGCGTGAAGCTGCCCTCCACCCGCGCGGCCTCGGCTCCGGCCCGCACAAACAGCGGGTCAGACTTGCCGCCCAGCAGCAACTCGACCGCGTCGATGATGATCGACTTGCCGGCCCCGGTTTCGCCGGTGAAGACGATCAGCCCGGCGTCAAGCCGCAGGTGCAGCGCGTCGATGATGGCAAAGTCGGTAATGCGGAGTTCGGTCAGCATGGCGGTGGGTTCTAGCGAATCGCGATTCCGCGCAGGCGCGTGAAAAATGTGCCGGTGGCCAGCACGGTGTAGACCAGCGGCCAGAGCAGGACGAGCAAGCCGCCCAGCCCGCCCTGGCCCCGCAGGCCGAAGGCCAGGTTTAGCAGCCCGGGGATGAAGAGCGGCAGACAGCCGACCACGTAGCCGATGGCGGCCACGACAAACAGGCTGCGCCCGCGCCGCCGCCGCACGAAGGTGCGGACGATCTCAGCTACCAGCCCGCCGGCCACCGGCGCCAGGAAGATGACGAAGAAGCCCAAGACGTTGACCAGCGCGCCGGCCAGGCCGCCCAAGATGGCGGCCGTGAGCGGCGCACTAATGTAGTCATACCAGACAGCGGTTTCGAATATCTGCTGCTGGCCGCGCACGCACTCGCGGCAGCGATAGCCGACCGGCGTGAGCACAGCGCACTTGGTGCAGATGGGCTTGTTGCATTTGTTGCAGCGCAGCGACGTCTCGGTCTGCGGATGGTTGGCGCAGTAGAGCGTGTCAGTCGCGGCGGGTGTGGTGGCGGAGGGAGCGTTGTCCATAGCCTGAATTTTACGCGATCTGGATTACATCAAGATTAGAAGTCGGAAGTCAGCTGTCAGAAGTTGGATAGTGCCATCCGCAATCAGCAATCAGAAATCAAAAATCCTAAATCACTTCCAGATAGTCGCGGTCGGCCAGCGGCGGGAA
>JBBRZY010000593.1:0-3748 GCA_038252885.1 Anaerolineales bacterium
CGAGTTCACCCACGCCGGTCTGATCATCGTGCTCGAGAGCACCACCTACCCCGGCACCACCGAAGAAATTCTGCTGCCCCGGCTGCAAGCCGCCGGCTGGCGCGTGGGCGAAGAGGTGTTCCTGGCCTTCTCACCCGAGCGCATTGACCCCGGCAACCAGCACTACCAGGTGCGCAACACGCCCAAGGTGCTGGGCGGGGCCACGCCGGCCTGCACCGAAGTGGCCCGCGCGCTCTATGAGTTGGCAGTGGATGAGATCGTGCCGGTCTCGAGCTTGCGCGCGGCCGAGATGGTCAAGCTGCTCGAAAACACTTTCCGGGCCGTCAACATTGGCCTGGTGAACGAGATGGCGCTGATGTGCGCCAAGCTCGACGTCGATGTGTGGGAAGTGATCGAGGCCGCCAGCACCAAGCCCTATGGCTACATGAAGTTCACGCCCGGCCCCGGCATTGGGGGCCACTGTATCCCGGTCGATCCGCTCTACTTGTCGTGGAAGCTCAAGAGCCTGAACTACACCGCCCGCTTTATCGAGCTGGCCGATTCGATCAACTCGCGCATGCCGGCCCACGTGGTCAGCCTGGTGGCCGACGCGCTGAACGAAGTGCGCCTAGCGCTCAACGGCGCGCGCGTGCTGGTGCTGGGCGTGGCCTACAAGCGCGACATTGACGACGTGCGTGAGTCGCCGGCGCTCGACGTGCTGACCGAACTGCTGGCGCGCAAGGCCAGCGTCAGCTATCACGACCCATTTGTGGCGCGCATTAGCGTGGCGGGCCAGGTGCTCGCGTCGCAGCCGCTGACCGAGCAGACCCTGGCCGCGGCCGACTGCGTCATCATCATCACCGATCACAGCCAGTTCGATTGGGACTGGGTCTGCCAACACGCCCGCCTGATCGTGGACACGCGCAACGCCGTGCGCGGCCCGGCCCCAACCGGCAGCGCGCACGTGGTCAAGCTCTAAGCTGTGGCCGACCGGAGCACTCCCGCGCATGACTGACGAGGACGAGCAGGCCGCCGCCAAGCTGCGGGCGGCGCGCCAGTGGTATGTCATCCGCGCCAAACCGCGCCGCGAGCGTTTTGTGCACGACCAACTGACCGGCCAGGCGCTGGAGGTCTTCTTCCCGGCCGTCAAAGTGCACCCGGTGAACCCGCGCTCGGCCACCGAGCGCGCCTACTTTCCCGGCTACCTGTTTGTCCACATCGACCTGGCGGCGGTGGGCGCCAACCGCCTGCGGTGGATGCCGTCCGTCATCGGACTGTTGGAGTTTGGCGGCGAACCGGCCATGGTGCCGGAGGCGCTGGTCACGCAGCTCAAGCACCGCGTCGCCAGCATTCAGGCGGCGGGCGGGTTGGTCTTTGCCGACCTAAAGAAGGGCGACCTGGTCAAGATCACCAGCGGGCCGCTCGCTGGCTACGAGGCCATTTTCGATCTGCGCCTCAAGGGGGCCGACCGGGTGCGGGTGCTGCTGGAACTGCTGCGCCGCCAGGTGACGGTGGAGATCGATTCGGGCAGCATCCGCAAGCTGCGCGCCAACGATCCGCCATCGCCCGGCCGCCCGCGCCGCTGATTGGCCGGCCAACGGTCGCTCAATGGCTTCAGCGCGATTATGGTAACATTGCGCTCGTATTGGGCCAACTCCAATGCAGCTTTCACAATCGGATAGTCGCCCTTCCCCGACGCTCGCCGCTGCACGGCGCTGAGGCTGAAACGCTGTCGACTTGCCAGTTGCGCAACGTTTATTGTGGGGGTCATCATAGGAATCGGATCAATGCCAACCTTCCTCCCTCGTCTGCTGTTAGTGCTGGCTTTCCTATCGCCCCCACTGCTCCCCCCCACCCGGCCGGCGGGTCCACCGGCTTCTGCCGTTTTGCACTATCTCTCGCCTATGCCAGGCTCACTCTACATCAAAGGCGCCACGAATGTGGCCCTGCGGCTCGATGACGCGCTTAACCCCGCCAGCCTGACGCCGCAGATGTTTAGTTTGGTGGGCAATGTCACCGGTTTGCACGCGGGCCAGGCGCACGTGGCGCTGGACGGCCGCACGGCGGTCTTCAAGCCGAACAACGCCTTTCAGACCGGCGAAACCGTTAGCGTCACCATCGCTAGCGGGCTGACCACGCAGGGCGGCGCGGTGTGGGCCGGCACCGCCTTTACCTTTACGATTGAAACCCCTGGCGTGGCGCTGAGCCACGCGACGGTCGCGGCCAGCATCACGGCGGAGGGCGAGCCGGACGCGCTGCTGCCGGCCGCGCAAACGACCATCAGCCGCACGGTGGACCCCGCCAACTACGTCACGCTGCCCGACGATCTGCCGGCCTACACCGTCAGCGGCTCGCTGAGCGGCACTGTCACCGACACCTACGCCCTCGGCCCCGTGCCGTGGGTCAACGACGCGATCGTCACGCCGAGCCGGCTGCTGCTGCTCGACAGCACGGGCGAACCAGTGCTGTATCAAACGCTGCTGGGCGACGGCTGGATGACCGTCGACGTCAAGTTGCTGCCGGGCAACCTGTTGAGCTACTGGAGCGAGACCGACTACCGCTATCACCTGCTTGACAATACCTATACCGAGGTCCGCACCATCGCCGCGGGCAACGGCTACTTGGCTGACCTGCATGAGATGCAATTGCTGCCCAACGGCGAAGCGCTGCTGATGATCTACGACTATCAGACGGTCGACATGAGCCTGCTCACCCCCGGCGGCCAGATCACGGCCAGCGTCGCCGCCCTAATCGTCCAATCGGTGGACGCGGCCAACGATGTGGTGTTCCAGTGGCGCAGTTGGGATCACTTCTTGATCACCGAAACGACTGTGTCGCTGACCGCCGCCGGGATTGACTACGTGCACGGCAACGCCATCGACCTAGACGATGACGGCAATCTGCTGGTGTCGAACCGCCACCTGGATGAGATCACCAAAATCAACCGCGACACGGCGGCAGTGATGTGGCGTTTGGGCGGGCCCCGCAACGAGTTCACCTTCATCGGCGACCCGGAGGGTGGTTTCTTTCATCAGCACGACATTCGCCGCCTGCCCAACGGCAACATCAGCCTGTTCGACAATCACAACGAGTCCGGCCAGACCTTCTCGCGCGCCGTCATTTATACACTCGATGAGATCAGCAAGACCGCCACGTTCGTGTGGGACTATCGGCACAGCCCGGATGTCGTCTCGTTTGCGATGGGCAGCCACGGCGAGTTGCCCGACGGCCGGGTGCTGGTCGGCTGGGGCTCGGCCGATACCGCCACGATGACCGAAATCGACCCAGATGAAAGCGTGCGGCTGGAAGTGACGCTCGACCCGCTCTACCGCAGCTACCGCGCCGCCCGCTTCCCGTGGGTGGCGGCCCCGGCCTGGCCCCCGACGCTGGTGCTCACCGATACGACCGTGGCCGGGTCTAGCCAGGTGGCGGGCGGGAGCGGCCCGGCCCTGTACTTTAGCTGGAACGGCGCGACCGAAATCGACAGCTACGCGGTCTTTGCCGTCGGCCCGGTGGTCTTGAGCCAACTTGCGCTGGTGCCGCGCACCGCCTTCGAGGACCACATCCTGTTGGCCGATCTGCCAGAGCTGCCGGCGGGCACCTGCGCCTACCGCGTCAGCGCCCTGGACGCTAACGGTCAAACCCTGGGCTTCACCAACCGGATTAACTTCAGCGAGCCGTGCCTCGTGCCGCAAACGTACCTGCCGCTCATCATCCAGACGCTGTCGGCCGCGGCCGGCCACTAGCCGCTGGGCGTCGACCCCTAGCG
>JBBRZY010000594.1:0-3745 GCA_038252885.1 Anaerolineales bacterium
AGTCCCTGCCGCCAGCGGGTTTACACGCCCATTAGGGCCGCTGCCGCTTTGGGCCAGCCAGAAATTTCTACCAGGGGTGGGTGGGCTTGGCCCCCCACCCCCGGGAGTAAATTCCGTCGGTGCGGTGCAAAATCAAACCACCCCCCCTTGCGGAGAGAACCTGTCTCGACGTTGAAGGCTACCCAGTCTATTTCCACCTTGGCCCCAAACTGAAATGCTCTCCCACGGCAGCCCGCCCTTGCCCCTAACCTCCGCCCGCCGTAGAATGGATGCACATGAACGGCCTGGCCCTCACCTGGCGTAACGCCCTCGCACGGCTCACCCTGGCGCAACTGCACCCCTGGGGTTGGCTGGCCGCACTCTATGTCGCCGCCTACGCGCTCTGGCTGGCCCTGCGCCTGGCCGGTGACGACTGGTGGGCCGGCGCCGGGCGCCTGCTGCTCGTGCCGCCCGGCCTGCTCGCCGCCGCCGCCGCCTTTTCGGTCTGGCAGCACCCGCTGCCGGGGTTGGGCGCCGCCCCTCGGGCGCGGCTGCGGCAGGTGTGGGCTTTCTTTGGGCTGGCGCTCCTATTCTGGGTCACCACCCACCTGCTGACCGCGGCCTATCAACTCACTACCGGCGGCCCGGCCCCGCGCCCGTGGCTGGCCGATCTGGTGCGGGTGGCTGGCTACCTGGCCGCCGGTGGCGCGCTGCTGGCCTTCCCCTTCGGGCCGCGCGAATCATTTGGCCGCCTGCGCCTAACCCTGGATATGCTTGTCACCTCCGGTGCGGTGGCCGCGCTTGGCTGGCTGATCTTTATTCGGCCGCTGGCCCAGTTACAGCCGGAACCAATCCAGGTCTTTTGGGCCGCGTTCTACCCCGCCGCCGATCTCACCCTGCTGCTCATCGTCGCCAATGTCTTCCTGGCCTGGCCGCTGAACAGCAACATGCCCTCGCTCTTCTTCATCGCCGCCGGCCTGCTGGCGTTCTTGTTCGCCGACGTGGCCGACACCTTTCAAGTGCTCGAGCACGCGCCCGGCGGCGCCGGCCTTATCGGTCTGGGTTGGCTGTTCGGCCTCACCCTCCTTGGCCTGGCCGCCCTGCTCGAACAGCGCCCATACGCCGACCCGGGCGCGGCGGCCGATCGCTGGCGGCGGTTGCGTCTGGCCCTCAAAGCCGTGCTGCCCATCGCCGCGACTTTTGTGCTGGCCTGGTATGTGCTGCTCGATGTCAGCACCACCGGCCGGCCCGATGTCTTTGCCCTGCTCATGACGTTGGTGCTGGCGCTCGTGCTCATTGCCCGTCAGGGCGTGCTGGCCGGCGAGCTTGAAACCCGGCGCTACGCCCAACTCGTCAACAGTTCTGCCGACCCGGCCTTCATTTGTGACGGCAACGGCCGCCTGCAGTTGGTCAACCCGGCGCTGCTGGCCGCCACCGGCTACCCCGCCGAGGCGCTAGCGCGTCAGCCGGCCGCCCGCCTATTTGCCGCCGGCGTCCTGCCCATCCCCCCTGGTCAGACCGCCGCCAGTCTGTACGACCACGGCTGGACCGGCGAGGTCGACTGCCTGCGTCGCGACGGCACCATCTTTCCGGTGCAGCTAGCGCTGCGGCCAGTGCAGTCTGACTTGCCCACGCGCCTGGGCCTGGTGGGCACGGCCCATGATTTGACTGACCAGAAGCACCATGAGGCCAACCTGCTGGCCGCCTACGACGAAGTCGCCGCCGCGCGCCTGGCGCTGGAAAAACTCAACGCCCAGCTTGAAGTGATGGTGGACGATAAGACTCAGAGCCTCAGCAGCGCCTATGCCCGCCTGGAGCGCCAGCACACCGCGCTCCAGACGCTCGACCAGCTCAAATCTGAGTTCGTTTCGCTCGTCTCGCACGAGCTGCGCGCCCCGCTCACCAACATCAGCGGCGGCATCGAGCTGCTGCTGTCTGGCCCCGGCGTGCCTGAGCCCAAGTCTCTGCGCACCCTACAACTCGTGCGCTCAGAGACCACCCGCCTGACGCAGTTTGTGGAAACCATTCTCGACCTGTCGGCCCTGGAAGCCGGCCGGCTGCCGCTCTACCCCGGCCCGCTCGATCTACGGCCCCTGATTGAAGGCGTGCTGGCTCAATTTGAATTCCGGCCGGGGGCCGAGCGCTTGCGCCTGCGTCTGCCCGCCGTGCTGCCGCCGGCCATCGCCGACGAACAGGCCATCACCAGTGTCCTCTTTCACCTGCTCGACAACGCGCTCAAATATGCGCCAGTCGGCGAGATCGCGGTCGAGGCCCAGGCCAGCTCCGGCCTGGTGCAGGTGCGGGTCGTCGATCAGGGGCCTGGCATCCCGCCCGAGATGCAGAGCACCGTGTTCGAGAAGTTCGAGCGCCTCAACGACGCCGATGATCGCGCCGTGTATGGGCATGGCCTGGGGTTGTATATGGCCCGCCGTCTGCTGCAGGCGCAGGGCGGCGACATCAGCGCGGGTAACTTAGACGCCGGGGGGGCCTACTTTACGTTTTGGCTGCCGGCCGCCGAGGATGATGATGGCGACTAAAATTCTGCTGGTGGACGATGATCCCACCCTCATTAGTTTTCTGAGCGAATACCTGCAAAACAACGAGTTCACGGTGCTCACCGCCGTCAACGGGGTCGATGCGCTCCGGCTAGTTTATCGCGAGCGCCCCGACCTGGTGGTGCTCGACGTGATGATGCCCGGCATGGACGGCTGGGAGCTGACCGCGCGCCTGCGCGAGTTGGCCGACTTCCCCATCATCCTGCTGACAGCCAAGTCGTCCGAGGCCGACAAGCTGCGTGGCTTTCGTCTGGGCGTAGACGACTACGTCACCAAGCCCTTCAGCTTTGCCGAGCTTACCGCTCGCGTGCAGGCCGTGTTGGCGCGCAGCCTGGCCAACCAGAGCGCCACCAGCCCGATGTACGCGGCCGGCAACCTATCGGTCGATATGGATAAGCGCCAGGTCATGCGCGGGGCCGAGCCGATCCCGCTCACGCCCACCGAGTTCCGGCTGCTGCAATGCCTGATCCAGAAGCGCGGCCACCCCATCACCGAGGCGGCCCTGGCCCAAGAGGTGTGGGGCACCTACCGCCAGGGCGATACGGCCGTGGTGCGGCGCTACATCTGGCTGCTGCGGCAGAAGCTCGAAGACGACCCGTCGCACCCCACGCGCATCCTCACCGTGCGCGGCTTCGGCTACCGCATGGGCACCGCCCCCCTCGCGCCCAAAGTGCCGCCGGCCGAGTAGGGCGCTCGTGGCTGGTCACCGGCCAACAAAAAAAGGCCAGTCAGCATCGCTGACCAGCCCTTCACTGCGTTGAAAGTCTGACTAGGAGTCGCGCCCCACGTGCGCCGGCAGCTTGTCGGCCAGGCTCAGGCGCACGCCGCTCGTCGCGGGCTTGGGTAGCGTTTGCACCAGCCGCTCCACCTTCCAGCGGCGGTCGTGGTTGTCGTAGGCCATCAGCCACACAAACGCCGCCTCCGGCAGCCGCTGCTCGTGGATCAGCTTGCCCGACCAGTAGTGCGCGGTGCTCAGCACCCGCTCGCGCTGCCAATCCACCAGCAGGCAGCGCAGCCCGTCCGCCGAGAAGTGGCGCACCGCCAGCGTGTGATCCGCCGTCTGCACACTGGCCACGCGCGGGCCGCGGGTCTGGGCCAGCAGCCCCAGCGCGTTCCGCTGCCGCCGCAGGTAGGCGCCCGAGGCGTATTGCTCTAGCTCGCGGCCGACCAGCCCCCAGTCGCGCGCGCCCTCGGCCAGCCAGGTCTGCGTC
>JBBRZY010000595.1:0-3744 GCA_038252885.1 Anaerolineales bacterium
AGCGACTTATCGAGCGTGGGCCAGACGAAGGCCAGCAGCAGCACGAAGAAGACGCCGAAGATCAGCCAGTACAGCCCCTTGAACGCGCCGGGGCGCTGGGTAGCGGGGAAGAAGTGGCCGAGCGCCCGGAAGAGGCGGTCAATCGCCAGGCTGGCGATGGGCCAGGCCGGGATGATCCATAGCGGTGGGCGCTCGTGGGTGTAGTAGTGCCACAGGTTGGTCTGCGTGCCCCAGCTCTCGATCACCAGGCCGCCGGCGAAGCCGATCAGCACGATGCGGGCATCGGCCTTGAGGTCGGGCCGGGCCATGATGAGCAGCGACATGACGGCAAAGACGCCCAGCAGCAGCCAGTCGAGCTGCATCCAGAGCGGGTAGCGCGGGTCGGCGGTGGCGAAGTAGTCCACTGCCAGCGGCCACCAGACGACGATGATGATGAAGACCAGCACCGCGAACAGGCTCATCAGCACGTAGCTGGCGCGGTTCCAGCCGAGCAGGGTCAGCAGGCGGCGGCGGGGCGAGATGGTCGGCAGAGCGTCTTGCACGCTGCCATGATAACGGGAGTGCGCGAAATGCAAAAGGGGAAGTCCGACCGCCGAGGGCGGAAGTCGGAAGTCAGAGGTCGGAAAGCGACAGAAGGAAAATGCATTGCCGCAGGAGGCGGGTTCGGTTATCATTGGCCGTGCGACCGGCAAATACGCCGGCACAGACAGCAATGGGCGTGAGGTGGAAAGATGGCGAAGACCTTCTTGGAGCGCATCCAGGCCGGCGAAGTGCTGGTGGCCGACGGCGCAACGGGCACCAACTTGCAGCAGCGGGGCTTGGCTTACGGCCAGGCGCCGGAAGAGTGGCTGTTCGAGCGGCCCGACCAGATTATGCAACTGCACCGCGACTTCATTGACGCGGGCGCGAACATCATCCTGACCTGCACGTTTGGCGGCACGCCGCTGCGGCTGGAGCACATCGGTCTGGCGGACAAGGCGGCCGAGGTGAACCGGCAGGCCGTGGCGCTGGCGAAGCAGGCCATTGGCGACCGCACCGTGCTGGTGGCCGGGTCCATCGGGCCGACGGGGCAACTGCTAGAGCCGCTGGGGCCACTCGCGCCCGCCGAGGCCGCCGGGGCGTTTGCCGCCCAAGCGCGCGCGCTGTCCGAAGCGGGGGCCGACCTGCTGGTGATCGAGACGCAGTTCGACATGGCGGAGGCGACCAACGCCATCCGGGGTGTGCGCAGCGTGAGCACGCTGCCGCTGGTGGTGTCGTTCAGCTACGACATGGGCACGCGCACGATGATGGGGCTGGAGGCCGGCAACGTGGCGCGTGAGTTGACCGGGCTAGGCGTGGACGTGGTGGGCGTGAACTGCGGCAAAAGCCTGGAGGAGAACCTGGCAAACCTGAAGGCGGTGCGGGCGGCAACAACACTGCCGATCTGGATGAAACCGAACGCCGGGCTGCCGCGCATGTTGGGCGTGAGCGACTCGGTCTACGACGTGACGCCGGAGATGATGGGCCAGAACGCGGCGCTGTGGGTGGCGGCGGGCGCGAACATCTGCGGCGGCTGCTGCGGCACGAGCCCGGCGCACCTGCACGAGATCGCGCAGGCGGCGAAGGCGTAAACCCCAGCAGGAAAGAAAGTGAAAGAGAAATAGGAAGTAGGACCGCTGTAGACAGTAAAGGGTATGCGGTCGAGGACCTAAAGTAGAACACACGCCGGGCGGTCGATTGGCCGCCCGGTTTTTCGTTCAAGGGAGTAACGTTGGGATGGACTGTCGAGTGGGCTGCGGGGCGTGCTGCATTGCGCCCTCAATATCGTCGTTCATTCCCGGAATGCCGAACGGCAAACCGGCGGGGGTGCGGTGCGTGCAGTTGACAGACGACAATCGCTGCCGGCTGTTTGGGCTGCCGGAGCGGCCGGCGGTGTGTGTGCGACTGCGGCCCAGCGAGGAAATGTGCGTCGCGTCGGCGGACGAAGCGCTGACGAACCTGGTGCAGCTAGAGCTGGCTACCCAATGACCACACCGCTGCGCGGGGCCAGCGTGAGCTTGAGGACGCCGTGCAGCGCCTTGCCGGTCGTGGTGTTCCCCTCTTCAAAAATCCCCCACTGAAACAACTCCGGCTGCGGGTAGAGCACGCGCAGGCTGGCGCGCGGCACGAACAGGTCGGCCACCGGCAGCGTGACGGCGCGCGGCTCGTCGGCAGCATTGACGGCTACGACCATCGATACCCCAGCAAACTGGCGGGCGAAGGCGTACACGGCTTGGTCGGCGTAGAGACGCTTGTAGGTGCCGCGCCGCAGCGGCTTGTGCTCCTTGCGCAGCGCGATCAGGGCGATGTGGTAGGCCAGCACATCGCGCGCCCAGGTATCGGGTGCGTGCCAGGGGAAGGCCCAGCGGGTGTCGTGGTCGGGCATGCCGCCCGCTTGCCCAATCTCGTCGCCGGCGAACAGGCAGGAAGCGCCGGGGTAGGTCAGCAGCAGCAGCGTGGCCAGCCGCACGCTGGCCGCGTCGCCGCCACACAGCGAGAGCGCACGGGCGGTGTCATGGCTGTCGAGCAGGTTCATCTGCGTGAGCTGAATTTCCCACGGGTAAAGATTGGTCAGCCACTCCATGCGCTCGGCGTAGCCGCGGCCGTCGAGCGGGTGGGCCGGGTTGTAGCCCTTGCCCTCTGCCAGCCGCGCGACGACGCGCTGCCCGCCGCAGAAACCGAGGGTGGCCTCCGCGAAGGGGTAATTCATTACGCCGTCGAACATGTCGCCGCGCAGGAAGGCAGTGGCCTCCGTCCAGATTTCGCCGACGATGTAGGCGTTCTTGTTGACAGCCTTGACGCGTTGGCGGAACTCTTCCCAGAAACCAGGTTCTGAAATCTCCTGCGGCACGTCCAGCCGCCAGCCGTCGATGCCGAGCCGCAGCCAATATTCGGCCACCTGCATCAGGTACTCGCGCACCTGCGGGTTGCCGATGTTGAACTTGGGCAGCGCGTGCATCCCCCACCACGCGCCGTAGTTAGCAGGCCGATCTTCGTGATAGGCGGTCAGCGGGTAAGCACTGGTGTGGAACCAATCAACGTAAGGCGAGGCCGCGCCGTTCTCGAGGATGTCGTTGAAGTAGAAAAAGCCGCGCGAGGCGTGGTTGAAGACGCCGTCGAGCACGACGCGCAGACCGCGCTGGTGGCACTCGTCCAGCAGGCGCAGGAAGGCCGCGTTGCCGCCTAACAGCGGGTCCACCTGCAAATAATCGTGGGTATGGTAGCGGTGGTTGCTGGCCGATTGAAAGATGGGGCAGAAGTACAGCGCGGTGACGCCCAGCGCGGTCAGGTGGTCGAGGTGTTCGACCACGCCCAGCAGGTCGCCGCCCTTGTAGCCATGGACCGTGGGCGGCGTGTCCCAGGGCTCGAGGTTGTGCGGCTTAACCGCGTCGAGCGACGCGCTGCGGGCGAAGCGGTCGGGGAAGATTTGGTAAAAGACAGCGTCTTTGACCCAATCGGGCGTCTGCACGAGTTCAGGCATGGCGGGGTGCATTGTAGCACGGAGGCGACGGCGTACAGCGGCGTCGAGCGCGCGGCGGGCCTCCAAGATTCTGGGCGCAAAATCGGGCGTTTAAGCCGAGGCCAGCCGGCGGCAACCGGCTATAATTTCGGCATGACGTTAACCCGCATATCGTTTGTGTGTTCCGGTAACATTTGCCGCAGCCCGATGGCCGAGAGCGTTTTTGTAAGTCTAGTAAGTGCGGCCGGGCTAGACGCCGAGTTCGA
>JBBRZY010000596.1:0-3739 GCA_038252885.1 Anaerolineales bacterium
GAACACCTCCGGCCCCATGGTCTGCGTGCCCACGCTGAGGACCACCCCGCCCTCCATCGCTGTGATGGTTTGGGCGATGATCAGACAGTCGCGGTAGGAGGCGGCCCCGAGCATCGCGCCATCGGCGCTGGGGTGCTCGTGGATGATGTCGTAGCCGATGCCGATGTGCACCGTCACGGGCACGTGCAGGCGATAGCCGGCGGCGCAGATGCTGGCGGCGCGGTTGGGCATCTGCTCGGTCTCGATGGCGCGCCCGACCGCTTCGCCGAACCCCAGGCCGTCGGGATAGCCGGCGGCGATGAACTCATGGATGCGGCCGGTCTCCTTCCACAATCCGAACTGCCCCTCGGAGACATAGCGGGCCACGCTCTCAGTGCTCTGCCCAATGAGGGCCAACTCGTAGTCGTGGATCGGGCCGGAGCCGTTCATGGCGACATGCGTGATCAGCCCGCGCTCCATCAGGTCAATCACCATATACGACAGGCCCTGTTTGATCAGGTGACCGCCCATCAGCAAAATCACCGGGCGGCCGTTGGCGCGCGCCTTGACGATGCGGTCGGCCACCGTCGGCAGGTCGGGCTGGTCCACCGCCGGGATGGGGCCGTCGGGCTTGAGAATGTGATCGAGCGTCATGTCGTGCACGCGCTCGTTCAGGGCTTTAAGGTTGAGTTGAGAGCGGTCAAATTGTGGAAAGGGCATGGGTTTACGCTTTCGGCCACAGATAGGCCAGTAAAGACTCGAGGTCGGAAAAGTCAGGCACGATGACGTCGGCGCCGGCGCCCACCAACAGCCCGCGCTTGTTCGCGTCCACGCCGGGGCGCTCGTCTTCGGTCGTGGCCACGCCGATCGCCAGCCCGTCTACGGCGCGGGCGCACTCCATCTCGGCGCGGCCGTCGCCGAAGGCCGCCAGTTCGCCCAGGGTTAAGTGGTGCTCGGCCACCAGTTGCCCAATCAGCGTCCGCTTGGCGTCAGAGCCGTCGGGCCGCGCGCCGCGCAGGCGGGTGATGTAGGGCGCGTAGCCCAGCAGCGCCGCCTCGGCGCGCACCGAGGTCTCGTCGGTGCCGGAGGCGATGTGGCAGACCACGCCCCGGCCGTGCAGCGCGACCATAAACTCCAGCGCGCCGGCCACGCGAAAGTCCGCGGGCGGACGCCGCCCCGCCTCCAGGTCGGCCCGGTGCGGCACACGCGTCGCCAGCCGCACCAGATAATCTTCTTTATAGGCTTCGGGCGTCAGCGCCTGGCCGCCGCGCGCCTGCACGGCCTCGGCCAGCCACTCCATCTGCACCAGCGTGGGCCGCCCAGCCAACCCGTGGATCGGCTCGGCGGTGTGGGCGCGCAGTTGCGCCTCCGGCTCGGCGCGCGGCGTCGCCTGGAGCACTGCTACCATCTGGTCGGCCATCACGCCTTGCCACCCGGCGCGCAGCAGTGAGAGGGTTCCATCGAGGTCAAAAACCGCGTGCCGCAGGCGGCCGGGCGCGGGGTTCGGGCGCAGAATTTCTGACACGTCGTATCGCCATTGCTCGCTAGTGGGTATGCCGGCCATGATATCAGGGGAGGCGCGGGGGGTCAAAGGGCCAAAGGAACTGGGAGGCAGCAGAGGGCTAAGGAGCCGCGTCACGCCAGCGGCACACACTCCATCAGGAGAAACTTGGGGATGCTGCGGTGGAACGCGATGTTCTCGGTCGCGTAAGGCATTTGCTCCGGCTCGAACAAGCGCGTGACGGCGAAGCGCGCGGCCCGCAGGTAGTCAAAGTAGTCGGTTAGGCTGCGGTGGTAGTGGCGATGGCCGCCAAAGTTTTCAATCCACCACTCGGCCGGGCGCAGATAGCCGGTCACGCCGCAATACATTTGCTGGGTGCTCTCATCCCAGCGGGACTTGTATTTGAAAAAGCACGGGTGCGTGATCGTAAAGATAAACGTGCCGCGGGGGCGCAGCGCTGCGCGCACTGTGCCCAGCAGCGCGTCCAACTTTGGCACGTCCATCAGCAGCATGTAGGCCACAATGCGGTCAAACGTCCGCTCGCCGGCGGCGAAGCCTCCGGCCAAGTCTTGCTGCCAGAACTCGCCTTCAGGGCAAAGCTGCCGGGCGCGCGCCAACAGCGCGGCCGAGCCGTCCACCCCCAACACGTGCGCTCCGGCCGTCGCCAGCGCCTGGCTCAACCAGCCATGCCCGCAGCCCAGGTCCAGCACGTCCTTCCCCGCCACCGCGCCCAGCGCCTCCCACAATACCGTTTTGAATTGCTGGTAGATGCGGTCCTCCGGCGTGCCGTTCAGCGCCACATACTTATCGGCAATTCGGTTCCAATCGTTGATGTCAGCGTCAGACATGGAAGGCCTCGCTACGGCAGGTGCGCGCCGCTGTGGCCGTGCGCCTGCATGATCGCCACCACCTCGGCCAGCGGCAGCGCGTGGCGCGTGTGGCCGTCGCGCCCGACCATCGTCTCGGCCGCGAACAGCGAGTTGAGGATGGCCTCCTCGGTCGCTTCGAGCGCCGCCTGAAACAAGTGGTTGATCGGCGGCGCGCCCGGCCAATCGTGCCCAGCCAGCATCGACTCGGCCAGCGTGACGCCTGGCTGCTCGAACGCGGCCGGGTTGTGGGCCGTGCGGTGCGTGGTCGAGAAGGCCAGCACGAAGTCGCCGCTGGAGGTGGAATACAGCCCGCCGGCCCGCGCCAACCCGCCGGCCGCACGCATGCTCACGCGCTCTAGCTGGCGCGAGTCGAGCGGCGCGTCGGTCGCCAGCACGATGATGATGGACGAGCCCAGCCGCTCGGGGTTGACACCCGCCGCCGGCTGCCAGTCGCGCAGGGCGCGGCCCACTGGCACGCCGTCAATCACCAGGTGCTCGCGCCGGCCAAAGTTGCTCATGACCAGCACGCCCAGCGCGTAGCCGCCCACCTCGGCCGGCAGCACGCGGCTGCTGGTGCCAATGCCGCCCTTAAACTCACAGCAGGCCATGCCCGTGCCGCCGCCCACGCCGCCCTCGGCCACCGCCCCGCCCTGCGCCCCCGTCAACGCGGCAAAGACGTGTTCCGGCCCCACGTGCCGCCCGCGCGCGTCCGACAGATATTGGTCGGAGCACTCGGCCACGACCGGGCTAGGCCCCCAGGTGGTGACGCACAGCTCCGGGTCACGGGCGAAGTCATAGTCGAGCATGGCGTCGGCCACACGCGGCACGTTCTGCGTGCCGGTCAGCAAGATGGGGGTCTCAAGCACGCCCATCTCGCGCACCTGCTCGGCGTTGGTCACCTCGCCAAAACCGTTCACACGCTGCACCCAGGCCGCCACCTTGTCGCGGAACACATCGCCGCCGTGCGGCAGGATGGCGGTGACGCCGGTGCGCACCGGCCCGACACCCGGCACCAGCGCGCCCTCGCCGCGGATCAGCGTGCTGTGGCCGACACGCACGCCGTCCACATCGGTGATGGCGTTGTACTGTCCGGTCGGCAGCGTGCCGATGCTGATGCCGCAGTCGCGGGCGCGGGGGCGAGGGGCGGAAGTTATCATGCGACAAAGTATAGCGTGTGTGCAGGGAGGTCCGCTACTCGCGAGTCGGAGGTCAGAAGTCGGAGGTCGGAGCCGCCCGCGAGTCTCCCGAGGGGAGCATTTCAGTCGGGGGGCCAATTTTGTAAAAGGCTCGGTGGCTGCAACGTCGAGATAGATTCTCACCGCAAGGGGAGGTTGTGAAATGTCGTATCTGACCGAAGGAAATTTTTACCAGGGGTAGGTGGGCTTGCCCA
>JBBRZY010000597.1:0-3739 GCA_038252885.1 Anaerolineales bacterium
CCGCCGGCGCTGGCGCTGGTGAAGGGGGTCATAAAGCCGGCGGTCGGTCGCGCCAACAGCAGGCCGAGGGCGATCAAGAAGAAGCCCACGGCCGTGTGCACCGCCATGCCGTTGCGGCCCGTCAGCCGGTAAAAGGCCTCGGCGCCATATAGGTAGCCCAGCAAAGCCAACAACGCCACCAGGCCGACGAAGATCGCCAGCCCCTGCGCCAGGCGATAGCGGCGGCCGGGGTCGAAGGCGAAGAAGGCCAGCCCGACCAGCACAAAATTAAGCGCGGTGAGGGCGGCCGAGCGGCCCGGGAAAGCGCCGGGGGTGCTGGCGGTGTCGCGCACCAACAGTTCGTCGAGGCCGAGCTGCCAGCCAAAGAGATATTGCGACAAGGTGAGCAAACCGATGAGGGCGATCAGCGTGGCACACCCGTGGCGCACGGCCGTCCACCGGCGGTCGGCCGAGGGCGCTTGGAGCAGCCACAGCGCCAGGCCGGCCAGCACCAAGGCTAAGGCGGTGTTGGCCTTCATGGCTACCGCGCCCGGCAAGATCGTTTGCAGCACGCGCACATTGAGCCACCAGCCGGCCAGCACCAGCGCACCGGCGGCGGCCACGACGAGCGCAATGAGGCGGGACAAAGCAAGCGCAAGGGCGATGGAGCGGTGAGAGTTGGAAACAGGCATCGGAGACCCTGCGAATAGGCGTGCCGGCGGCGAACCCCCCGATTCATTGTAGCGTGATTGGGCCGCAGGCGGGCGACCGGGCTAAGAATGGCGCTCCTCGGCTATAATCGGCGCGCAGGCTGGGGGGGCGGGGATGTAGCGCCGGCTGCCCCGCGTACGGTTAGGATTGGTATTCGCCCGCGCTCATGCGCCCAGGTTTCTATACTGACGCTTATATGCGAATTTCGTCTTTGCTCAATTTAGGTTTGATTGCCACGGGGGCGGTGGCCTCCTTGCGCACGCTGCAACGCCGGCATGCCTGGGAGACCTCCAGCCAGCGCGCCTACATCGTGCTCGACTATGACGACGCGCTGGCGATGAGCACGCGGGCCGGTATGGGGCTGGCCGAACTGCTGCACGAGACCCACCAGCATGGGGCCACGCACGTGTCGCTGCCAGAGTTGACGCTGGCGCGGCTGGTGGCTAAGGGGCGGCTCGTGCCGGTGGCTGCGGCGGGCGTGGCGGCGGCCGGCGGCGAGACGCCCAACCTGCCCGCGCCACGCACCGGCCACTGGCACACACTCGCCAGCCACGAGCCGGCCCTGCTCGAGCATGTCATCCGCGAACTGAGCGCGCGCGTGCCGGGCTCGCAGCCGCGCTTGCTGGCACTCAGCCCGGTGCCGATGATGGCGGTGGCGGGCGACTGGCCGACGCTGGCCGAGCTGGGCTTGGGGTTCGACCTGGCGGCGGCGGCCGAGGCGCTGGCGGCCGGGTTGGGAGTGGTGCCGCGGCCGGTGTCGTTCGCCTGGCCCGAGGGGCATTTGGTAGAGCGCACGCTGGTGCAGGCGGCCGGTCTGAACAATGGCCGGTCGGGCGCGAACATCGTCGCGTTTGATGGCGACATCATCCTCGGCCACGAGATGCACCTGGACGCCACGGTGCAGAATCTGCTGCGCTATAAGCTGCACTTTGCCTACTTCACCGAGACGCGCCACCAGAAGGGCGATTGGTTCATCGCCAAGCGCCTCGCGCCGCACGGCCTGACCATCCCCAGCCACTACTTCACGCCGGCCGCCATGGTGCCGGAAGACTACCACTCCGCCGCGCACCACTGGGGCATGCTGGCCCGCAGCCGGGGTGTGCGGTTGTGCTACGTCAACGTCTTCCGCCGCATCCACGCCACCGATCCGCTCGAGGGGCTGCACTACATTGAACACATCAAAGAAGAGTTGGAGGGGCTCGGCCTGCAACTGAACGCCGACGCGCCCGCGGCCAGGCGGCTGCCTGCGCCCGACCGGCGCACGATGGCGGTAGCGGCGCTGGCCCCGGCGGGGGCGGCGGCGCTGGCGGCGAGCGAGGCCTTGGGCCTGCCCGAGCCGCTGAAGGTGGGCGTGACGCTGCTGGCGGCGGCGGGCGCGGCGGCGCTGCCCTATCTCGACCGGCCGCGCGGGCACCTGGAAGAGAACTACCCGCCCTCCTACGCGCCCAAGCTGCTGGCGCTGGCAGGCGCGGCGGCGGCTCCGGCGGCGGCCACCCTGAGCAACAGCCTGCCGCTGGCGGCTTTTATTCAGGCAGGCACGGCGGCGTCGGTGGCGGCCTTTACCACAGGCGACGACTATGCGCTGCGGATTGAAATTTACCGCTCACTCAACGCGGATTGGGCGCTGCCGCTGGCGGCGGTGCTAGTGCGCAACGATGATTTGGGCCGCTGGCGCTGGCTGGCGCTGGCGGGCGTGGGCGCGGCCTGGCTGGTGGCTCGCACCCGCACGCCTGATGTGCTGGGCGACCTGGACAAAGACTTGCCGGCCGGGCACACCCACCACCTGTCGGCGGCGCAACGGGCGCTGGGCGACACGATTATTGCGGTCGGCCCACGGCCGGGGCGCAAGTGGGCCGGGCTGGGGTTGGCCGGGCTGGCCGCGGCACAACTCTTGCGAGGACTAGGCCAGAAGGAAGCGGCGGCTGGGGCGGCGTTGGTGGCCACGGCGGCCAACGCCATGACGCTGGCGGCCTTCCGGCGGCCCGAGCGGCCGTTGGCGCAGACGATCACGGGCGCGGGCGTCAGTTGGCTGCGCTTCGGCGCGGCGGCGGTGGCACTGGCGGTGGTGGGTAAGGTGGTCGCCCGCCAGCGCAGAGGGGAATAGTGCAGGGGACTCAGCGGCGCCTCATTAGGGGCGAGGCTGAAGTTTGGTCCCACACTGTGCCACGCTCACCGCTGGGGCGGTGGGCTGCGAAGGTAAAGTCGGATTGAGGGTTAGGGAACGCCACGGGGGACCATGGCCATGCCAGAATTTTCATCTGATCCATTGGGAGATGCCTCCGGCTTGCTGCTGGAAGGCAAAAACGCCGAGGCGCGGGCGTTGCTCGCCGCCTACCTGAAGACCAACCCCACCTCTGACCAGGCCTGGTTCGTGATGAGCCACGCCGTGACCGACCCGCTGCAGCAGCAAGATTGCCTGACGCGGGCGCTGGACCTCAACCCCAGCAACAAGCCGGCCCGCGACCGGTTGGCGCTGCTGCGTGCCGCCAGCGCGCCGCCGCCGCCGCCGCCCGACCTGCCCTACCGCCGCGCGCCTGAGCCGCCGCCCGCGCCGACGCTGCCTATTATTCCGGCCAACCTGAACTGGCCGCCGCCGGAGCCAGTTGCGCCGCCCCCGGTGATGGACAGCGTGCAGCACTTGCGGGGTGAGTTGATCCCGCCGGGCACGGTGAGGGCGGACCCCGACGAGCTCGAGCCGCCGACGCGCCCCCGCGATTGGACGGTCTACCTGTTGGGCGGCGTGGGCGCGCTGGTGGTCGTGGCCGTCCTAACGGTGGCTGGGCTGTACTTCTTCCAGCCCAAGCCGACGCCGGCGCCGGAGGTGGTGGTGATCGAGGGCACGCCCATCACGTTCCCGACGCTGCCGCCGACGTGGACGGCCACCGCTATCCCCTCCATCACGCCGCAGCCGTCGCCGGTGCCCACGCGCACGCCGCGGCCGTCGGCCACCTTCGCGCCGCCGGAGACCGCGCAAGCCGGACAGATGGACAAGATCGCCGAGCAAGTGGCCGACCTGCGCGGGCTGGCGATTGAGAGCTCGCCCGAGCGC
>JBBRZY010000598.1:0-3737 GCA_038252885.1 Anaerolineales bacterium
GGGTGAGTGGTCATGGCACTAGATAAGACCGGCGAGGAGGGCGGTTTGTGACATTGGGGGATGTCATCAGCCTTGACTTCCGGTCTGGCAAATGGGGAGCATTTCAGTCGGGGGGCCAATTTTGTAAAAGGCTCGGTGGCGGCAACGTCGAGATAGGTACTCACCGCAAGGGGAGGTTGTGAAAGGTCGTATCTGACCGAAGGAAATTTTTACCAGGGGTAGGTGGGCAAGCCCCCTACCCCTGGTAAAAATTTCTGGCTGGCCCAAAACGGCAGCGGCCCGAATGGGCGTGTAAACCCGCTGGCCGTAGGGCTAGGCGCGCCGGCCAGTCAATCACCTCGGCGGCGAGTCTGGCTGACGAGGGCGCGGATTAGCCTGACCCAGCGCCTAGCGCTGACCCCGCCGGGCCGGAGGTTTTTGCCCCCCAACTGAAATACACCCAGTTAGAACTCGTCGAACAGGATTTGGTTGGCCGGCACGCCGAATTCCTTGAGCATCTTGGTGGCAGCCTGCACCATGCCGGGCGGCCCGCAGACGAAGTAGTCGACCGCCGCCGGGTTGGGGTGCTTGTCGAGGTACTGCGCTTTCAAGACTTCATGGATGAAGCCGGTGTGGCCGGTCCACTGGTCGCTGGCCTGCGGCTCAGACAGGGCGAGATGGAAGTTGAAGTTCGGGTTGGCCTGGGCCAACTGCTCGAAGTAATCCTGGTAGAAGATTTCCTGCCGCGAGCGCGCGCCGTACCAGTAGCTGATCTGGCGCTCGGACTGCTGCGTTTCGAGCAGGTGGCTCAGGTGCGAGCGCAGGGGCGCCATGCCGGCGCCGCCGCCCAGGTAGACCATCTCGCGCTGGCCCTCGGTGAGGTGGAACTCGCCGAACGGGCCGATGGCGGTGACGAGGTCGCCGGGCTTGAGGCCGAAGACGTAGGT
This sequence comes from Anaerolineales bacterium, assembly GCA_038252885.1. GTDB lineage: Bacteria > Chloroflexota > Anaerolineae > Anaerolineales > UBA6663 > JADZEK01. Next base: position 927 of record JBBRZY010000598.1, read on the forward strand.
GGAGCCGACGCCGGCTGAGGCTTCTTGCCCGCGCGGCGGCGTGGCGATGCGGATGTTGAAGCGCAACTGCTTATCGATGGCCGGGTTGGTGGCGAACGAGTAGTTGCGGCGGCAGGGGATCGGGTTGTGGGCCGCGAAGTCGTAGACGTGATGCGTCTGCCAAACCTGGGCGAAGGGCGCCTCGATCGCCAGCGTTTTCAAGCTGGTCTCGGCGTAGGGCGGGATGTCGAGCTGCAGGTAGTCGCCGGGGCGATAGTCGATCCAGCCGCTGGCGTCGGCCGGCTCGAGCACCAGCTCCTTGATGAAGGTGGCGACGTTCTGGTTGCTGACCACGCGGAAGGTGTGCGTGGGCGGCTCATTCACATGGTACTCGTCTTCCGACTTAATGTGGAAGAAGATTTGGCCGTCGCTCTCGCGCACGGCGTGGGTGCGCATGGCCACGCACACCGGCAGGCGCACGGGCTGGCCGTCGCGCACGTCGAAGCGGCCATTGTGCTTGGCGCACTCGACGAGGTTGTCTTTGACCAGACCGTCGGCCAGGTGGGCGTTGCCGTGGGTGCACAGCCCGTCGGTGGCGTAGAGCTTGCCGTCGGCGGTGCGGTAGATGGCGTAGGTGCGGAAGTTGTGGTCGAAGCGCAGCACGTCGTTCTTGAGCAGCCGGCTGCTGGCGCAGACTTCGACCCAGCCGCCGACGACCGGCTTGCCCGCGGCGGTGAGGGCACTGGACTGCGTGGCGGCATCGGCCCGGTAGGTGGGCGTGGGCAGCTTGCGCTTGACGAAGAAGCCGGGGTCTTTCAACTGCCGCCGGAGGGCCGGGATGATTTCGCGGTAGGCCGTCAGGATATTGGGGTAGGGCGTGGGCATGTCGGGCCGGACGATGGCGTGCAGTTTGGGCAGGTTGTAGTACGGCACCAGCGGGAACATGTGGTGCTCGACGTGGTAGTTCATGTTCAGGTACAGAAACCGGTTAATCGGGTTCATGTACACGGTGCGGCAGTTGAGGCGATGGTCGAGCACGTTCTCGGCCAGCCCGGCGTGCTGGGTGTAGCCGTAGATGACGGCCAGCCAGGCGCCGTAGAGATTGGGCAGGCCAATGTAGAGCAGCGGCAGGATGCTGCGGGTGTAGAGCGCCAGGCCAATGACGCCGAGATAGATTAGCGCGTACAGACGGGCGCGCCAAAAGATCTTCTGGTACTCGAACACCGGCACAAAGGTCTTTTCTTCGGGCGTCAACTGGCCGAAGACATGCGTGACGACGGTGCGCCAGTACTTGGGAGCGGTCTTAAGGTTGATGAATGCGCCGAAGACGGCCACCAGGTCGGGCGGGCGCGGCACGGCGATCTCGGGGTCGCGGCCGACGATGATGGTATCGCTGTGGTGGCGGGTGTGGCTCCAGCGCCAGACGGTGGCTTCGCGGCCGACCATGAACGAGGCGACTTCGTAGACCAGGCTGTTCATCCAATCGGTCTTGAAGGCGGTGCCGTGGCCCATCTCGTGCCAACGCGCGTCGGAGGTGGAGGCGTAGAGCACGGCGTAGGCGAAGAGCGGCAGGAGCGCCCACGGGCTGGGCCAGAGCACGAAGCCCCAGACGCCAAAGCCGGCCAGCAGGCCGACCCACAGCACCAGCCCCCAGAAGGCGGGGGCGTCGCGGCGCACGAGCAGTTCGCGCATCTTATCTTTGGGGACGGGTGAGGCATACCAGGTGGCCTCGGCCAGGCCGTTTTGAATGGCCTTGGCGGTGTCTTTGCCGGTGAGGCTGTAGTCGCCGCGCGGCCGCGGGCGTACGAGTTCAGTGGTCATGTTGGCTCCACATTGTGTTTGTTTCGGTACGGAGCAGAGTATAGACCGGGAGGCGGGTCGTGCCAAGAGTAGGAAAAAAGCAGAGAAAAAGAAAGAGAAAGAGAAAAAGGGTGCTATGGCGGCTGAGGCGGGCAATTGGCCCAAATTGCACAGGAGGCGCGCGTGGGCCGGCACGCGCTGCTTGCTAAAGATGCGCTGGCTTTATTTCTCGCGCCAATATGCTAGGATAACCGGGCCGAATAACCACTTCTGAGGAGACACTTGCCCATGGCTGCTGCTGCCGCCCCGCCCCGCCGCCCCGCCGGCATGCCGGCCTTTTTGATCGTGTGGATCGGCCAGTTCGTATCGGTGCTGGCGACCAACATGACCCAATTCGCGCTGACCATCTGGGTGTACGAGAAGACCCAGAGCGTCACTGCGCTGGCGCTGCAAGGCGTGTTCTTCATCACGCCCTTCCTCATCATCTCGCCGGTGGCGGGCGCGCTGGTGGACCGCCACAACCGCAAGCTGATGATGATGGTCAGCGACTTTGGCGCGGGGCTGGCGACGATCTTCCTGCTGGTGATGCAGGCCAGTGGGCATTTGGAAGTCTGGCAGCTGTACGCGGCGGCGCTGGTGGCCGGCACCTGCCAGGCCTTTCAGTGGCCGGCCTACTCGGCCTCGATCAGCCTGATGGTGCCCAAGGCCCAGCTTGGCCGCGCCAATGGGTTGATGTCGCTGTTGGAGGCCGGGCCGGGTGTGCTGGCGCCGCTGTTGGCCGGGGCGCTGCTGCCGCTGATCACGCTGACCGGCATCATGTTCATTGATGTGGCGACGTTCCTGTTCGCGGTGGGGGCGCTGGCGCTGGTGTTTGTGCCGCAACCCACGCGCACGGCGGCCGGGCAGGCGGGCCAGGGCAATCTGCTCAAAGAGTCGGCTTATGGGCTGCGCTACATCCTGGCGCGGCCGAGCCTGTTGGGCTTGCAGTTGGTGTTTTTCTTCGGCAACTTTTTTTCGGGGCTGGGCTTCACC
>JBBRZY010000599.1:0-3733 GCA_038252885.1 Anaerolineales bacterium
CGCTGCTGCGGGTTGAGGCCGTAGCGCGCTTCGACCTCGGCCGGGCCGTAATCTTTGGCGTCCGAGAGCTTCTGCCCGGCCAGGTTGATGGTGATGTGCTCGGTGGCGAGTTGCAGCAGGTCGCGGTCGCCGGTGATGATCTTGACTGCCACGCCCTCGTCCGCCGCCAGACGCGCGACGGTGCCCAGCACATCGTCGGCCTCATAGTTCTCGGCCGTGAGCACTGGGATCTTGAAGACCTGCACCAGCTCTTTAATGCGGTCGATCTGCACACTGAGCTCGTCGGGCATCTTGTCGCGCGTGCCCTTGTACTCGGGGTACAGCGCGTCGCGGAACGTGCGGCCAATGTCGAAACTGACGGCCAGGTAATCGGGCTTATCTTTTTCCAGCAGGTTGAGCAGCACCGACACAAAGCCATAGGTGCCGGCGGTGGGCTCGCCCGTCTTGGTGGTCCAGCGCGAGTTGTCGCCGCTGATGCTGGTGAGGGCGAAGTAAGTGCGGTAGGCCAGGGCGTGGCCGTCAATCAGGTAGAGGACCTTGCGTTGGGTGGGCATAGGCACTTTGGGATTGGGAGGACGAGACCGGCACACAAGCCCGGCGGGGCGGAACGGATGTGGCGCGGCCAGGCCGCGCGCTAGGCCAGGGCCAGATCGGCCAGCGGCACGTCGACGGGCGCGCCGGCCAGGTCACCTTGCAAGCTCCAGGGGGTGGTCTGGGTGATGGTCACCGGCGCCAGCCGCCCGATCCACTCGCCGGGGGCGCTAAAGAACACCAGCTTGTTGGTACGCGTGCGACCCTTCCACTTGCCCTTGTGGTTGCTCTCGACCAGCACTTCGACGGTCTGGCCCAGCAGGCGGGTGTTGATCGCGCCGACAATCTCGGCCTGCTGCTCGTCGAGGAAACGATAGCGGCGCATCTTTTCGTCTTCGGGCACGTCGTCGGTCAGGCGGCGCTCGGCCACGGTGCCAGGGCGGGTGGAGTAGCGCGCCAGGTGGGCCACATCGAGCTTGAGCTCGCCCAACAGCGCGTGGGTGCGCATGAACTGGGCCTCGCTCTCACCGGGGAAGCCCACGATGATATCGGTGGCAATTGAGGCGTGCGGGATAATGCGCCGGATGCGCGCGACCAGGCGAACGTAGTCGGCGCTGGTGTAGCCGCGCTTCATTTGGCCCAGCACCTCGTCGTCGCCGGCCTGCACCGGCACCTCAATGTGCTCGCAGACCTTGGGCAGCGCGGCCACGGTCTCTAGCAGTTCGTCGGTCATGTAGTTGGGGTGCGAGGTCAGGAAGCGGATGCGCTCTAGCCCGTCGACCGCGTGGACCACCCGCAGCAATTGTGCCAGCGTCGGGCCGTCGGGGATGTCCACGCCGTAGCGGTCCACGATCTGGCCGAGCAGGGTCACTTCTTTGACGCCCTGAGCCACCAGCGCGCGCACTTCGGCCACGATCTCGCCCACCGGCCGCGAGCGCTCGATGCCGCGCCGGAAGGGGATGATGCAGAAGGTGCAGGCGTGCGAGCAGCCGTAGACGATCGGCACATGGGCGGCGACCAGCCGGCCGCGCTCGGCGGCGGGCAGCACCAGCCCAGTGTCGAGCCGGGGGTTGAGGACGCTGGTGACCTCGTCTTGGTAGGCGAAGCGCTGGGCGGTCTCGGCTTCGTGCAGGTCGCGGCCGTCGCGCTCGGCCAGGAAGCGCACCAGTGGCCCAGGCTCGGACGGCGGCGAGAAGACATCCACATAGGGCATCTTTTCGCGCAGCTTTTCGGCTCCGCGCACGCCCACGAGGCAGCCCATCAGGTTGATCACCAGATCGGGGCGCAGCTTCTTGAGCGGGGCCAGGGTGGTCAGGCGGCCATAGGCTTTGTCTTCGGCGCTCTGGCGCACCACGCAGGTGTTCAGCACCACCACGTCGGCGCGCTCAATGTCGGGCTCGGCGGCGTACCCCAGCTTTTCTAGGGCGCTCGCCACCCGCTGCGAGTCCGCGACGTTCATCTGACAGCCTTCGGTCCAAATGTGGTACTTCATAGTGACGAGGATTTTACCATATAGGGCTCGGTTTTTTGGGCGGTTTGACCCAGCCGCCCCTCTTTGCCAGCGCGGCTATTCCTGCTAAACTGGCCGCGTAACCGGGGGGCCTGGTGAGAATGGGTGGCCGTTGAAAGCTTCGTTGGATGATTTAACCGGCAAACAACTCGGCGTCTACCGCATCGTGGCGCAGGTGGGCGCGGGCGGCATGGCGGCCGTGTATAAGGCCTACCAGCCCAGCATGGACCGCTTTGTGGCCGTCAAGGTGCTGCCGCGCCATATGGCCAGTGACCCGCAGTTTACCGGGCGCTTTGAGAACGAGGCGCGCGTGCTGGCGCGCTTGCAGCACCCGCACATCTTGCCGGTGTTCGACTTCGGCCAGGCCGAGGGCTATGCTTACTTTGTGATGCCCTTGGTCGAGACCGGCACGCTGGCCCAGCGCCTGCACGGCCTGCCAACCCCCCTGAGCCAAATTCTGGCCTTGGTGAGCGAGATCGGCGACGCGCTGGATTACGCCCACTCGCGCGGGCTGTTGCACCGCGACATCAAGCCCAGCAACGTGCTGGTGGATGAGCGCGAGCACAACCTGCTGACCGACTTTGGCATCGCCAAGCTGATGGACGGCAGCGCGAATCTGACCGCCACCGGCACGCTGATTGGCACACCGGCCTATATGTCGCCCGAGCAGGGCCAGGGCCGCAACTTGGACCGGCGCAGCGACCTGTACTCGCTGGGGGTGATCGTCTTCGAAATGGCGACCGGCCAGGTGCCGTTCACGGCCGACACGCCGGTGGCCATCATCTTCAAGCATGTGACCGAAACGCTGCCGCCGGCTGAGAGCCTGAACCCCAGCCTGCCGCCGGCGCTGGTACAGGTGATCAACCGGGCGCTGGCCAAGCAGCCGGAAGACCGCTTCCAGTCGGGGCGCGAGATGGTCGAGGCGGTGGAAGCGGCGATTGACGAACAGGGCCCGCCCCGCGTGCCAGCCGCCACCATGCTGGAGTATGCGCAGCCCGCGCCCAGCACGGTGGCCGCCCCGTTGTACCCGAACACGGTGCCGCCGCCGGTGATGACGGGCCGGCCGGGGACGATGGCGCCGGGCGGCCCGCCCACACCTCCGCCTAGCCTGGGCGGGGCCGCACCGCTGAGCCTCAACGTCCCCCCACCCCGCCGCAATTGGCTGGGCGCGGTGCTGGGCCTGGGCGGTTTGGGGGTGATCGGCCTGGTGGTTCTGGCAATCGTGGCGTGCGGGGCGCTGTATGTGTTCTTCCCGCAGGTGCTGGGGCTGCCGGCCAACTTGCCGGCCAGCCGCACGCCACCGCCAGCGGCCACCGCCACCGCGCGGCCGGCCCGCACCGCCACGGCGGAGGAACCCACTAAAGCGGCCACCACCCGGCCCAGCGCGACGCCCAAGCCACAGGTTAAAACGCCCGTGCCGTTGGAGATTACGCCGGTAGACCTATTCGGCAACGACGGCACGTTCAGCGACGACTTTGAAGACAGCGACAGCGGCTGGACGTTGACGGCGGATGACACCTCTACGGTGGACTACGTGGACGGCGAGTTGTCCTTTTTGACGAAAGAGACCGGCTCGTTCACCAGCAGCTACGCGCCGGCCGGCGAGTTTACCAGCGTGCACCTGGCGGCGACGGTGCGTGTGGTAGGCGCGCCCAAAGACTCCCCCGGCATGGGCTTCATCTGCGCCTGGCA
>JBBRZY010000600.1:0-3722 GCA_038252885.1 Anaerolineales bacterium
CATCATCTCGCGGCGCTGCTTCGGCAAGGCCTACAGCCTGCGACTGGTGGATGACGGCACGGTGACGCAGATTGCGAAGGACTTCTTCTTCGACCCGGCCACGAACGGCAGCCTGTTTGAGGGCGGGGCGTGCACGCAGTAGACAAGTAGAAGTCAGAGGTCGGAAAACCTTTGGCCGCGAATTGCGCGAATTGCGTTGGGGCAGCTAGGCGGCTGTGCTTGGGTCAGACTGGGACGACCGACGGTTAGAGATATTGGTAAGTTGAGAGCGCCAAGCGAATGGTTAGAAAGTAGTTTACATTTAGGTAGGAATGAAGGATAATGGATTACTTAGGCCGTATTTCCTAGTCTCAAGGGCGTCGCCGCCGGCAAGCCGGGCGGCCGCCGGTGAGCGTGAATTGTTGACTTATGGCGGCAGGCGCACGGATCCTCTACATCGAAGACAACTCTGACAACCGGCTGCTGGTCAAGCGCATCCTGGAAGCCGAGGGCTATACGCTGCTGGAGGCGGCCAATGCCCACGAGGGGCTGGCAAAAGCGCTGGTGGAACGGCCAGACCTGGTGTTGATGGACATTAACCTGCCCGAGATTGATGGGTATACCACCACCGCCCGGCTGAAAGCGACGCCGGGGCTGGAGCACATCAAGGTGATCGCGTTGACGGCCAACGTGATGAAGGGCGACCGCGAGAAGACGCTCGCGGCAGGGTGCGACGGCTACATTCAGAAGCCGATTGATGTTGACGCCCTGCCCCGCCAGATTGCCCGCTTTCTGGAAAACTAGGTTCGACCGGCCGCCACGCGGCGGCCCAGGCGAGAACCCGGCATGACTGATAACCCGCAAGCGCAAGCCCGTGAGCCGATCCATCCTAAAGACGCTACGGTGCTGATCGTAGAAGACAACGTTTCTAACTTCGTGCTGATGGCGCGCATGTTGGCGTACATGGGCGTGCCGCGCTGTGAATGGAAGACCTCCGGCTGGCAAGTGGTGGAGTTTGCCGACACGCTGCCGAAGATCGACCTGATTTTGATGGACATCCGCCTGCCATACGAAGACGGCTACGCGGCGTTGGCCAAAGTGCGCGCGACCCGCCGGCTGAAAGACACCATCGTGGCGGCGGTAACGGCCGAGGCCAGCATGGAGCAAATCGCCAAGGCGCGGGCGGCGGGGTTCGACGGCTTTTTGGGGAAGCCACTCGATCCCGACCGCTTTCCCGATCAAATTCGCCGGCTGCTGCGAGCCGAGCCGGTGTGGGAGATGAACTAGGCAGTAAGGCGGTCGCAAGGCCGGCCCGCGTCAGCGGTGCGGCTGGTGGGGGGTAATACACGCCGGCGACCGCCGGCAGGGAATGGGAGGGGCACGTGGCAAGTCCGTGGACCAGTTCCGTATTTCGGGGCAAGCGTGAGACCGGGCCAACCCCCCGGGCGCGCGGTGGCCTTGCGCGCCTGCTGCTGCTGGTCTTCCTCCCGCTAATCCTCATCCCCCTGGCCGTTTTTGCCTTCCTGATCTATCGCCAAGCGCAAACCAGCCTCACCAACGCCGTCACCTCCCAACTGAGCGCGCTGGCGACTATCAAGGTCAATCAAATCGAACGCTGGGGCAACACGCGCGTGATTGACATTAACGCGCTGGCGCACGTGCGCGAGAACGTCAGCGACGTGCAGCAGTTCCTCGACGGCGGCCAGCCGACCACCCTGCTCGAACGCTACCACACCTTCCTCAACTCCAACCCCGGCTTTGAAGCGGTGATGCTGGCCGATGCCACCGACGGCACGGTGCTGGTGTCAACGCTGCCGCTGCAATATGGCCGCTTTGTCGGCCAGACCTTTTTGACCAGCGCCGACCTGGCGATGGCGCGGCTAAGCCCCACGCTCTTCCCACCCAGCTTTGAGCCGCGCGTGAACGACGTGCAAGTCCTGGTGGCCGCCCCGATTGTGGGCGCCGACGGGCAGGTGCTGGCGTTGCAGTTCGGCTTCGTGCGCGACGAAGAGCTGCTGGACATTGTGGCCCCCAGCCCGGGCCTGAGCACTCAGGGGCGGGCTTATGTGGTGACGCACGACGGCTACCAACTGGGCAGCTTTGTGACGGCCCCAGGCGTGGTGCCCGATACCGAGGGCGTGGAACGGGCGCGCATGGATAAGCAGAACGGCATGGCGATGTACCCCGACCAGACCGGCTCGGAAGTGCTGGGCGTCTATCGCTGGCTGCCGAGCTACCAACTGGCGCTGCTGGTGGAAGAGAACACGGCCGTGGCCTTTGGCCCGCTGAACCAATTTGCCGGTGTGCTGGTGGCGATGGCCTTTAGCGCGGTGGCGGTCAGCGCCTTGGGTGTGATCTTCTTCACCGGCCGCATCACCGGGCCGCTGCAATCGCTGACCGAGGTCGCCATGCGGATGGCGGGCGGCGACCTGTCATCGAACGTGAAGATCGCCCGCAACGATGAGATCGGACTGCTGGCCGACGCTTTTAACGGCATGAGCAGCGAACTACGCGGGCTGTATCAAGACTTGGAACGCAAGGTGGAGGCGCGCACGCAGCAACTGGCCGCCGCGGCCGAGGTGGGCCGCGCAGCCACGTCGATCTTGGGCCTGGACGAACTGCTGCGGCGCACGGTGGACCTGATCCGGGACCGGTTTGGCTACTACCACGTTTCGGTCTTTCTGCTGGACGAGGCCGGCCAAAACGCGCAACTGCAAGAGGCCACGGGCGAGGTCGGCGCGCAGTTGAAGGCGCGCGGGCACAAGCTGCCGGTGGGGTCGCACTCGCTGATCGGCTGGGTGACGGCCAACCGCAAGCCGCGCATCGCACTGGACGTGGGCGACGACGCGGTCTACTTCCAAAACGACCTGCTGCCCGACACGCGCTCGGAGGCGGCCCTGCCCCTGCGCGTCGGCGAGCGCCTGATCGGCGCGCTGGACGTGCAGAGCCGCGCGCTGAACGCCTTTAACCAGGCGGATATTGAAGTGCTGCAAGTGCTGGCCGACCAGTTGGCGACGGCGATTGAGAACGGCCGCCTGTTCGCGCGGCAGGAGCGCATCGCCCAACTGGAACAGCACGTGGCCACGCTGACGGCCCGCATCCACAGCGCGCTGACGCTGGACGCGATCTTGAACAACACGGCCAGCGAGGTCGGGCAGGTATTTGGCGCGCCGCGCGTGGTGGTGCGGCTGGCCCCGCAAGCCGAGACCACGCTGGCCGCTGGCCCGACCCCACCCGGCAACGGCCACGGCAACGGCAACGGCCACGCGCATCCGTCTTCGAACGGTGAGGCGGCGAGCGGCACGAACGGTCACACCGAAATCTAGACTTACGCAGAACCACCCTGGCCGGCAACGGCCTGGGCTTTAACGAGTTCAGAACAGCAGGGGCGGGCCTTCGGGCGAGTTGGTTAGAGCGCCGTTTGTGGCAGCGGATGTTGTAACGGACCCAGAAACTAATTCTGGGCAGGTGTGTAACGGATGGCCCGCGAGATAGCGCGGGCTGGCGGAGGCGGGGGAGTGGGTAGGCAGAGGTGGGAAGTTGGCACGGCAGTTGCGGATGGATAGACAGGTAGCTTGACTGGTTTGGATTGACGGACATGACTTCAACGACGATTAGGCCCAATCTACGCGGAAGTGTCTTCGCGGCACCAAATACCTTGGCGGCCGTGCTGCTGCTATTGGGCGGGCTGGTGGTGTACGACGCTATCGCTTGGTACGCGGCGGTGACGAGCGGCTTGTGGC
>JBBRZY010000601.1:0-3720 GCA_038252885.1 Anaerolineales bacterium
CGAAATGACAGGGTCAGAGGACCGGCCGCGTCGGAGTGCTTTTTCTCAGGCAGCGACGTGATTTGTCAGTCGCTATGAGTTGACCAGACACAGCCTACGTCTCAATGCACCAGCACCGCCGCGCCGGCTTGCCACTGGTAAACCCAGGCCTTGGGGCTTGCCCACTGGCGTTGCGCGTCGAAGGTGATCAGCCCGCTCAAACCGTCAAACGAGATCGCATCGAGCGCGGTGGCGACGCCGGTCCGGTCGGGCGTCAGTTCGTCGCTGGCGCTGTCGGCAATCGCCTGGATGAGTAGGCGGGCGGCGTCGTAGGCCAGCACCGCATCGGCGCGCGGCAGGACACCGTTGGAGATGGCGGTATAGCGCGCGGCAAAGCCAGGGTCGGGGCTGTCGGCGGGGGAGGGCGCGGCGGTGAGGAAAAACGCGCCCTCGGCGGCCGGGCCGGCCAGCGCCAGAAACTGCGCCTGGCCCCACAGCGGCGGGCCGTAGCGCGCGGCGGCGGGGGATTGCGCGCGCAGGGCCAGCAGCCAGGTGAGGTCGTCGAGCGCGTCGCACGGCGCGGGGCATTGGTGAGCATCGGGCGGCACGGCGGCGCGCTCGGCGGCGGCGCTCAGGCCCAGGCGATAAATTGCGGCTGGCAGGTCGGCGCTTTCAGGGTTGGGCGCGAGCAGTGGCAGCCCGGTTTCGGCGTAGGTCGGCGCGGCGGCGGCAGTCGTGGCGCTGCGCCAGTGGCCGATCACGCCCAGCACATCTGGGTCGGTGGCGGCCTTGCGGGCCTGCTCAATCGCCTGGCCGGCGTCGCCGCCGTCGTCGTAGGCCATTAGCGCCAGGCTGTAGCCGCCCGCGCCACCAGCCGCGTTGGCCTCACGCACGGCCAAACGCACGGCGTTGAGCACCTCATAGCCCACAGCGCGATAGCGGCCCTCGAACGGCGCGACCAGCGCAATTTTGATCAGCGGGCGCGCGACAGGCAGGCAGGCGCTTAGCGCGGCCGCCGCGATGATGGCCAGCAACAGCCACGCGCCCAATGAAACCGGGCGGCGCGGGCTACGAGCACGCATTGGCGAGGTGTTCGTCATACGTGACGGCGAACGCATGGCGACCGCTGCCGTCGCACAGCGCGCGGTAGTACAGGAAGTCGGTGACGGCCGGGTGGGCCACCGCCGCAATCGAGCTGAGGCCGGGGTTGGCGATGGGGCCAGGGGGCAGGCCGGCGTAGGCGTAGGTGTTAAAGGGGTTGTCAATCGCGCGCAGGTCGAGGCCGGCCAGCCGCGGCCACCAGTTGCCGGCCGCGCCGAGGACATACTGCGTTGTGGCGTCGATCTCCAAGCGCTGCCCGACGGCCAGCCGGTTGAGGATGACCGAGGCGATGATGGGGCGCTCGTCATCCACCACGGCCTCGCGCTCGATCAGCGAGGCGATGGTGATGGCCTGATGCAGCGTTAGGCCTTCGGCGTTCACGTCGGCGCGATAGTTGGCGGGCAGCCGCGCGGCGAAGTTCGCCAGGAGCTTGTCAATGATCTCGGCGGCCGAGGCGTCGGGCCGCAGCAGGTAGGTGTCGGGGAACAGGTAGCCTTCGAGCGACGCGCCGGGCGGCAGCTCGGCCAGGAAGTTGTAGGTTGCGGCGCGGGCGGTGTTGGGGCCGGCCAACTGCGCAAACTCGGCGCTGGCGTCGGCCAGGCCGCGATGCGTGGTCAAGGCCTCGGCGATCTGCTCTAGCCGCCAGCCTTCAGTCACGCGCACTAGCACCTCGCGCGCGTCGGCGTCAGTGAGCGCCAGCGCCACCTGGGGCACGGTCATCGTCTGGCGCAGGATGAAGTCGCCGGCCTCCACCTGGCTATCGAGGCCGTGGTAGCGCAGGTATGAGGTCATCAGTTGGGCATCTTTGATCAGGCTGAGCGTCACCAGGTCGGCCGCGACCTGGCCGGCCGTGGAGCCGGCCGGCACCGAGAACGAGACCGGCGTGGCGTCGAGGCCGGCGGGGGCGTTCAGGTCGCCGGCGCGGGCGGTCAGGTAGGCCAACAGCATGGTGCGCTCGGCGGGGTTTAGACCTTCGCCGGCCGGGCCGACGACCTGCGCGACGCGATGGTTGAAGGCCAGGTAGGCATACAGGCCGCCCACTAGCAACGCCGCGATGGCGAAGATGAAGATAAAAAAGCGCACCGCCAGGTTAGACCGGCGGCGCTTCGCGCGAATGTTCATCCAGGTAACTTTGCAAGATGGTGGCCGCGGCGGCGGCGTGGATTTGGGTCTGCTGCTGGCGGCGTTTTTTGCCAGCGGACCGCAGGCCGGCCTGGGCCTCCTGGCTGGAATAGCTCTCGTCGTACAGGTGCACCGGCAGCGGGGTCAGCGCCCGCACGGCCGCGGCCAGCTTCTCGGCGTGACGCGCCTGCGGGCCGGGCAGTCCGTCGCCGTCGAGCGCGTAGCCAATGACGATGGCCTCGGCCGCGTGCTCGGCCGCCAGCGCCACCAGACGGGCGGCGTCGGCGGCGCGCGCGGTGTGCGCCAGGGTGGTCAGCGGGCGGGCCACTAGCCCGGTGGGGTCTGAGAGGGCCACGCCCAAATGCCGCTCGCCCGGATCAACGGCCAGGACACGCACGTTAGTTGCCCGCCCCAACGACGACCACACTGATGCGAAAGAGCAGATACGGCAGCCGCGGATACCAGCTTGGCTCGACGTCAATGGCCGGCAGGCCGCTCAGGGGCAGGGCGCTCGCCAGCCGCAGTTGCGACTGCGGCACCGGCTGGCCCACGACGATCTCGCGCACAAGGGCGACATCGACCAGCGGCACGGCGACGCCCGAGGCTTGCAGCGTGAAGTGCGCCAGGCCAGCGTCGTCCAGGGTTGTCTCGGGGAAGCGCTCGAAACGGGCTGAGCCTGGCTCCAGCGCCTCGCCGCCCGGAACGGCCGCGCCCAATGCTGTCTGCGCCGCCAGGCGGGCGTCGTTGTCGTCTACCACCAGGCCAGTGAAGGCCAGCCGCAGCGTCAGCCCCACGATGTCGGCTTGCTCGCCCACGGCCAGGTCGTAGGTCTCGGCCACGGTCTCGGCTAGCGTCACGCTATCGGCCGCCAGGAACTCGCCGATTTGCAGTTGGCCCTGCACGGCGCTCAGGGCGTCGGCACCCAGCCGGGTAAGCAGCTCGGCCCGAATGCGCTCGCGGTCAGCGGCGGTGACGGCCGCGCGTTGGCTGAGGGCGCCGCCGGCGGCTGGGGCCGGATTGGTGACGGCCAACTGCAAGCCCAACGGCCCGTCAATGGCGTTGATCTGCCCGCCGGTGACGTTGCCAATTGGCCCGAGGTCGGTGGCCGAGACTTCGGCGGCGGCGGACGCGCCCACGCGAGCCTCGAGCGTCACGGCGCGGGTGGTTCGAAAGCGCACCGGGGTGCCGCTGGTGGTGCGCACGCCCGTGCCGGCCGGGACGGTGGTGACCGTGCCATCCAGGCTGGTGAAGATGACGGTGGTGACGGCGGCGGTGCTGGGCACCTCGCGCGTGCCGGTGGTGGCTGTTTGGCCGGAGGCCTCGACCTCCACCCGCGTTAAACGGGCGGGGATGGTCGCGCCATTGACCTCGGCCACTGACGGGTCGGCTGCCAGCGGCACTTGCAACGTCAGCGGGTGGCTGGCGGGGATGAGCGTGACGGTGGCGGCAGGCACCAGCGCCACGGCCAACGCTGCGAGGCCGCCCACGCCCACCACGAACACCAAGCCGCGCACAACC
>JBBRZY010000602.1:0-3709 GCA_038252885.1 Anaerolineales bacterium
TAAAATCAGCCCACGGGCAGTCGTGCGCCGCCCCACCCCAACCCGCAAGGATACCCATGCCGCGTCTCGCCATCCTGCACACGCACCCTGCTACGCTCGAACCGCTGAAGCTGCTGGCCGCTGAACTATTGCCAGGGGTCGAGGTCGCCAACGTGGTTGACGACTCAATCCTGGCCGAGTTGATGCGCAACGGCGGCGACGTCGAGCCAGTGGCCGGGCGGCTGGTGGGCTATGCGCGCTTCGCCGCCGAGGCCGGGGCCGATGTGATCTTGAGCGCGTGCTCGTCGGTGGGCGAAGTGGCGGCCCGCGCGCAGGCGGCCGTCCGCGTGCCGGTGGTGCGCATTGACGATGCGCTGGCCGAGGCCGCCGTGCGGCGCGGCCCACGGATCGGCGTGGTCGCCACCATTGGCACGACACTCAACCCCACCACACGACTACTGCAGGCCAAGGCGATGGCGGCGGGCCGGGCCGTGACCATCAAGCCGGTGATGGTGGCCGGCGCGTTCGAGAAGTTGACGGCCGGCGACCGCGCCGGCCATGACCAACTGCTGCTGGCCGCCATCTCCGCGCTGGCGCTGGAAGTGGACGTCGTCGTACTGGCGCAGGTGACGATGGCCCGCGTGCTGCCGCGCCTGAGCGAGGCCGAGCGCGCTCAGGTCCTGTCTAGCCCGCGCTTAGGAATGGAAGCCGTGCGCGTGGCGCTGGCCGCGTTGGCCGCCGCCCCGGACGCCCAGGCATGAAAGACACCAAGCTCTATCTCATCGGCAACGCGCACATCGACCCCGTGTGGCTGTGGCGCTGGCCGGAGGGCCGCCACGAGGTGCGCGCCACCTTCCGCTCGGCGCTCGACCGCCTGAACGAGTATGACGACTTTGTGTTCGTCTCTAGCTCGGCCGCCTTTTACGCCTGGGTCGAGCAGAGCGACCCGGCCATGTTTGCCGAGATCGTGCAGCGCGTGGCTGAGGGCCGCTGGGAGATCGCGGGCGGCTGGTGGATTCAACCCGACTGTAATTTGCCCAGCGGCGAGTCATTCGTGCGCCAGGGGCTGTACGGCCAGCACTACTTCAAAGCCAAGTTCGGCGTCACGGCCCGCACCGGCTACTGCGTGGACGCGTTTGGCCATCATGCCGTGCTGCCGCAGATATTGCAGAAGAGCGGGATGGAGAACTACGTCTTTGCGCGGCCCGGCTTGTCTGAGTTGGAGACGCCCGGCCGCCTGTTCTGGTGGGAGGCCGCCGACGGCTCGCGCGTACTGGCCCAGCGCCTGATCTACGGCTACAACGCCTCGGTCAACCTCGACGCGCATGTGAAGCGGAGCGCCGCCGACATCACCGCGCCCGTGCCGGCGCTGATGTGCTTCTTCGGCGTCGGCAACCACGGCGGCGGCCCCACCCGCGCCAACATCGAGGCCATGCAGAATATGCAGGCCGACCCCGACCTGCCGGAGCTGGCCTTCAGCACCCCCAATGTCTACTTCGACGACATGCGCGCGCTCAGCCTGCCGCTGGAAGTCTTTGATGGCGAGTTGCAGCACGTCTTCAGCGGCTGCTACAGCGCGCACTCGGGCGTGAAGCAGTGGAACCGGCAGGCCGAGCAGCGCCTGCTGACGGCCGAGAAGTGGGCCACGATTGCGGCGCGCGTGCTCGACCGGCCCTACCCCGCCGCCGAGTTGACCCAGGCCTGGCAGCAGGTATTGTTCAACCAGTTTCACGACATCCTAGCCGGCACCAGCCTCGAGAGCGCCTATGCCGACGCCCGCGACGGTTTCGGCGAGGCGCTGGCGATTGGCAACCGGGTGCTGACCGCGGCGGTCGAGGCGCTGAACTGGAACATCCACCTAGATGTGGACGAGGCGGCGCGGCCGTTTGTGGTCTTCAACCACCACGCCTGGGCCAGCCGGGTGCCGGTTGAGATCGAGTTTGGCCGGCCCGGTGACCCGCCCATCCGCGTCGACGTGGATGAGCTGTTGGACGACGCCGGCAACGAGGTCCCCTACCAACTGTTGTTGGCCGAGTCGACCTCCGACATTCGCTACCGCATCGTCTTCGTGGCCGACCTGCCGCCGTTGGGCTATGCCACCTACCCGCTTCGGCCGCGCGCCGCCACCGAAACAATCCCGGCGGCGGGCCTGCCGGTCGCCGTCAACGACACTGTCCTTGAGAACGAATTTCTGCGCGTCGAGTTCGACCCGGCCACTGGAACGATCGCCAGCCTGCGCGACAAGCGGGCCGGGCGGGAGGTCTTCAGCGGGCCAGCGGCGCGCGCGGTGGTGATGGCCGACGAGAGCAACACCTGGGGCAGTCAGACCTATCGGTTTGATCAACTAGCCGGCGAGTTCAAGTCTACGCGCACGCGGCTGATCGAGAACGGCGCGGTGCGCGCCACCGTGCGGGTCGAGAGCGCCTTTGGCAACTCGCGGCTGGTTCAGGACTTCACGCTGTACCGCGACCTCGGCCGGCTCGATGTGGCCGTGACCGTGGACTGGCACGAACGGTACCGCGCGCTAAAACTGCGCTTCCCTACCCACCTGGACGCGCCAACGGCGACGTATGAGATACCGTACGGCACGTTCACGCGGCCGACCACCGGGTTGGAAGAAGTCGGCCAGACGTGGGTCGACCTGACCAGCGGCGCGGGCGAGGCGGCCTACGGGCTGAGCCTGCTCAACGACAGCAAGTACAGCTTCTCGGTCGACGGCAGCGAACTGAGCCTGACTGTGCTGCGCAGCCCGGTCTACGCCGCCCTGCTGCCGGTTCCCGAAGGCACCGACGACGACTACCGCTTCATGGATCAAGGGCTGCAATCATTTCACTATTCACTTCTGCCGCACGCTGGCCCGTGGGAAGACGCCGGCACGGTGATGGCCGCCGCTGAACTGAACGCGCCGCCGTTGGCCGCCCTGGCAACCTTTCACGCCGGCACGCTGCCGCGCCGCGCGTCGTTCATCGAAGTCGAGTCGCCCGATGTGACGCTCACGGTCGTCAAGCGCGCCGAGGACGGCACCGACGACCTGATCTTGCGGGCCGTCAACCTCAGCCAGCGCGCGAGCTACGCCACCATCCACCTCAACGCTTGGCGGCGCGCCATCCAGAGCGAGTTTGGCCCGGCCGAGATCAAGACCTTCCGCGTGCCGGCCAGCCTCGCCCACTCGGCGGTCGCCAACAACCTGCTGGAGTGGGAGCCATAGGCCAGGCCGGCCGGTGCTAGAATTCTCCCGCTCGAGCACTCCACGAAACACTTGGTGAAACTAATGCATGCAAGTTTGCAAACGCTGGTCGAAAAATTTCCCGGTCTCGAAGCGCTCGTGCCCGCTGTGCAGCAAGCGGCCGACCTAATGACAGCTTGCTACCGCGCCGGCGGGCAGGTGCTCATCTGTGGCAACGGCGGCAGCGCGTCAGACGCGGAGCACGTGGTCGGCGAGTTGATGAAGGGCTACCTCTCCCAGCGGCCCGTGCCGCCTGAACTGCGCCGCGCGCTGATCGACGCCTTCCCAGAAGAGGGCAGCTACTTAGCCGACCATTTGCAGGGCGGGCTGCCCACCATCTCGCTCGCCAGCCACGCGGCCCTTGTCACCGCCATCGTCAACGACATCGGCGGCGACCTGATCTTCGCGCAGCAGGTCTACGGCTACGGCCGCCCCGGCGACGTGCTACTGGCCATCAGCACCTCCGGCGCGTCGGCCAACGTGCTGCACGCTGTGCGCGTGGCA
>JBBRZY010000603.1:0-3706 GCA_038252885.1 Anaerolineales bacterium
GAGTCGGAGATGGTGTATCACTCGATCCGCAAGGACTTGGAAGACAAGGGGGTGATCTTCCTGTCGACCGATGACGGCCTGCGGCAGCACCCCGAGCTGTTCAAAGAGTATTTTGGCACCATCATCCCCAGCACCGACAACAAGTTTGCGGCGCTTAACAGCGCTGTGTGGTCGGGTGGTTCGTTCATCTACGTGCCGAAGGGCGTGCATATCGAAATGCCGCTGCAGGCTTACTTCCGCATCAACGCCCAGAGTATGGGGCAGTTTGAGCGGACGCTGATCATCGTGGACGAAGGCGCATACATTCACTACGTGGAAGGCTGCACGGCGCCGACGTACTCGAAAGACTCGCTGCACTCGGCTGTGGTCGAAATCATCGTCAAGAAAGGCGCGCGCTGCCGCTACACGACCATTCAGAACTGGTCGACCAATGTCTACAACCTGGTGACCAAGCGCGCTGCAGCTTACCGCGACGCGACCATGGAGTGGGTGGACGGCAACCTGGGCTCGAAGGTGACGATGAAGTACCCGGCCGTGTACCTGCTGGAGCCGGGGGCGCACGGCGAAATTCTGTCGATTGCGTTTGCCGGCAAGGGCCAGCAGCTCGACGCGGGCGGCAAGGTGGTGCACGGCGCGCCGCACACCACCAGCAAAATTTTGTCGAAGTCGATCAGCAAGGACGGCGGGCGAGCGTCGTATCGCGGCCTGCTGAAGGTCTACAAAGGGGCCGAAGGCTCCAAGAGCACGGTGGTGTGCGATGCGCTGCTGATCGACGACAAGAGCCGCTCCGACACCTACCCGGTAATTGAAATTGACGAGGACGACGTGACCATTGGGCACGAAGCCTCAGTGTCGAAGGTGGGCGAGGAACAGCTCTTTTATCTGATGAGCCGGGGCATCCCGGCCGAGCAGGCCGAGGGCCTGGTGGTGGCCGGCTTCATCGAGCCGCTGGTCAAAGAGTTACCGATGGAGTACGCCATCGAGCTAAACCGGTTGGTTCAGCTGCAGATGGAAGGCAGCATCGGCTAGGCTGCCGGCCGCACCCGTACGACCGCTAACGCGACTTTACGCTGGGGCGGGTGCCCGCGCCCGTTTGGGCGGCCCGCCCCTTTGCGTGTCTCAGGAATGATTGTATGACGACCCAGGTAATTCCGACCATTGTGACCCCACCGGCGCCGAAGTATCAGCGTACGGTTATTACGACCAGCCGCAAGCAGGCCGAGCCGGCCCCGGCTGATTTTGTGATCAGCAAGACGGCCGTGCAGGCCCAATCGCTGGCGTTGAAAGATGCGGCGTGGTACGCCCGCCGCCGGCTGGCCGCGCTGAAGGTGTTTGGCGGCCAGCCCATGCCGACGCTGAGCGATGAGGCCTGGCGGCGCACAGACATCCGCCCCTTTAAGTGGGGTGAGGTGGCGTTGCCGACCCTCGGTAAAAAGAATGCGGTGGGGCGCGCGCCGGCGGCGCTGCTGAAGCCGCTGGCTGGCAGCGAGCAGGGCGGGCAGTTGGTGGCGGTGGGCGGGCACGTGACGGCCGCGAGCTTAAACCCGCGACTGAAGAAGCAGGGCGTGGTTTTCACCGACTTCTTGACGGCGACTAAAAAGCACCCAGAACTATTGAAGAAATATCTCGGCAAGGTCGTGAAGATCAGCGAAGGCAAGTTTGCGGCGCTGGCCGAGACTTTGGCCGACGGCGGGCTGTTTGTGTATGTGCCCAAGGGCGTGCAGGTAGAGTTGCCGCTGCACTCAGTGGCTTGGGTGACCGGGCAAGCGCACTTTAGCCGAGTGGTGATTGTGGTGGACGACGGCGCCACGGCCACAGTGGTTCATGAGGCGGCCTCACCGGAAAAGGGCGCGGAACAGGCGCTGCATGTGGGCACCGTGGAAGTGCTGGTGGGCAAGAAGGCCCATTTGACTTTCGTGGAACTGCAAAGCCTGGGCCGCAACGTGTGGAACTTCACGCACGAGCGCGTGCGGGTGGGGGCGGCCGCTAAGTTGGATTGGATTTTTTCGGCTACCGGCACGCATGTGACCAAAAACTTTTC
Source organism: Anaerolineales bacterium (assembly GCA_038252885.1). GTDB lineage: Bacteria > Chloroflexota > Anaerolineae > Anaerolineales > UBA6663 > JADZEK01. Next base: position 2,042 of record JBBRZY010000603.1, read on the forward strand.
TGAGATTGACCTGGACGGCGACGGCGCGGTGGGTAAGATGTCGGGGTTCTATTTCGCCGACGGCGAGCAGCATTTGGACCACGACACGCAACAAAACCACAACGCGCCCAACACGACCAGCGACCTGTTGTTCAAGGGGGCGCTGCGCGACAAGGGCCGGTCGGTGTGGCAGGGCATGATCTATGTGGCCCCCGGCGCGCAAAAGTCCGACGGCTACCAGGCTAACCGCAATCTGGTGCTCAACCGGGGCGCACGGGCCGACTCGATCCCGGGCCTTGAAATCCTGGCGGACGACGTGCGCTGCACCCACGGCGCGACAGTCGGCCAATTGGAGCAGGAGCAAATCTTCTACCTGATGGCGCGCGGGTTGGACCGGCCCGACGCCGAACGGCTGGTGGTGGACGGTTTCTTTGACCCGGTGCTGCAACGCATTCCGTTTGAAGGTGTGCGGGCGCGGCTCAAGAAATCAATTGAAGCCAAGATGGGCGGGTAAGAGCAGCGCCAGAAAAAAGAAAGCGAAAGAGAAACAGGTAGGACTGAGGGCGCTTTTGGTCGGCACTTTTGATGGCAAATCATGAGAAATACGAAGTGGGCGAACGAGTTGAAATGTATTGCCCACATTTGGAGAACGGGCAGCTGGTGACAGACTGGCTGGAGGGGCGGGTGGCGGAGGCGGACTACCGAATGGTGGCGGTTCGCTTTGAGGTGGATGTGTATACCAGCAACGGCTGGCCGGCGCCTGGGCGACTGCTCTGGTGCACGCACGGGTCGCGCAACCTGCGGCGCGCGGCAGTGCCAGCCGACAAGTCAGCGGGCCAGAGCCGAGGCTCAAACCCATAAGTGGTCGTGCGCAAACCGCGCTCGTCGAGGACTCCTACATGTCGTCAACCACGGTTCATCCCACACAAGCGGCGCAATGGCGCGCGGACTTTCCAATCTTGGGGCGCGAGGTGCGGCCAGGCGTGCCGCTCATCTACCTGGACTCGACTGCCACTTCGCAGAAGCCGACCGCTGTGATCGAGGCGATGGATCAGTTCTACAAGCGCTCGAACGCCAATGTGCACCGCGGCATTCACGCCTTGGCCGAAGAAGCCACGGCTTTGTATGAGGCCGGACGGGAAAGCGTGCGCCGCTTCATCAACGCGCGCACGGTGCGCGAAGTGATTTTCACTCGCAACACGACCGAATCAATCAACCTGGTGGCGTATAGCTGGGGCCGGACGAACCTGAAGGCCGGCGATCTGGTGGTCTACACCGAGATGGAGCACCACTCCAACCTGGTGCCGTGGCAAATGCTGGCGGCCGAGCGCGGGGTCGAGGTCAAGGCCGTGCCAGTGACGGACGACGGCGAGCTCGACCGCGCGGTGCTGGCGCAACTTCTGGCGCGCGGGCCGAAGCTGCTGTGCGTGACGCACATGTCGAACGTGCTGGGGACGATCAACCCGATCCCTGAGATCGCGGCAGAGGCGCACGCGGCCGGGGCGCTGGTGATGGTGGATGGCGCGCAGTCGGTGCCGCACCTGCCGGTGGACGTGCAGACGCTGGGCGCGGACTTTATGGCCTTCTCGAGCCACAAGATGTGCGGGCCGACCGGCATCGGTGTGTTGTGGGCGCGCGAGGCGCTGCTGGACGCGATGCCGCCGTTCTTGGGCGGCGGCGATATGA
>JBBRZY010000604.1:0-3704 GCA_038252885.1 Anaerolineales bacterium
CAACTCTGGCGCAATCACCTGCCATTGGGTATCATTCAGATCGGTCGGGTAAGTTTGCTTGGATTTGGTCATCCCGCAAGCTTGCCCGACCTTTGCCGTTTCCGCTAGTCCGACTTTTCAGACGCGCTCTTAGACCCCCTAGACCCTTCCGCACCCCCTACTCTGAAATTACATTAAACCGTCTTTGTACCCCCATCTATACCCCCTCCCTGTACCGCGACCTATAGCGGGGCCCGGGTGAAGTGACTAGGATGTAAGTGGTGCCAAAAGGGCCGGACGCAAACTATCCCGGCCAGGCCCAGGAGGCGCGGAAGCAATGCTGACGGCATTCGAAGCAATGGTGAGAGAGGCCGTTCGCCGCCAACGCGCCGGCCAATCCGCTCCACCGGCCCCGCCCCGGCACGTCGCTCACCCGCTCGCGGGGCTGCGGCGGCCGCTGCCGGCCCGACCGCTGGAGCCAGCCCAAAGAACACTCGCAACCTTAGGGGCTATCAAGCGAAATGGAGTCCAACATGAGCGTCACCCCCACTGAACAACGCGTCTTTACCTTCAAGCTTACGCAACTCGTCTGGCTGCTATTCGGCCTGCTGGAGGCGCTGATCGCCCTGCGCGTCTTACTCAAGTTGATTGGCGCCAACCCGGCCAACACCTTCGCCACGCTGGTCTACAGCCTGTCGTCCCTGTTCCTGTGGCCCTTCTTCGGGCTGACCGGCACGCCCAGCGCGAACGGCCTGGTGCTCGAGGTGCCGTCCATCATCGCCATGTTTGTCTACGCCGTGGTGGCCTGGGTCATCGCCTGGATCGTGTGGCTGGTGCTCTACCGCCCGCGCGAGACGGTTGTAGTGCAAGAGACGATCGTCGCCCCGACGGCGGCGACGACCACCGTCACGCCGACCACCACCACGACCACCACCACCCCGCGCTAAGCGCGCGGCCGAAGTTAGCTGTACTCGTAAAAGGAGAAAACAATGTCTGACAATGAATATTCCGATATGAACATGGACATCGTCAACCGCGTGGTCGGCTTTGCGGCCGGCCTGGCTGTCGGCGCCCTGGCCGGCGCCGGCGCCATGCTGCTGTTCGCCCCGCAGTCGGGCGTCAAGACCCGCAAGCAGCTCCGCCGCAAGGCCGAGGCGCTGCGGGAGAATGCCGAAGAGACCTACGACGAGACCCTCGAATTGGCCCGTGAGCGCGCCAAGCAGGTGAGCCACGAGGTGCGCAGCCGCGTGGAAGACGCGCAGCAGCGCGGCCAGGTGCTGCTCGAAGAGCAGAAACAAAAAGTTCAGTCCGTCGTGCAGGCCGGGCGCGACGCGGTGAAACGCCACTAACACCCATGCCGCCCCGGCAGGCCCAGCCTGCCGGGGCGGTTTTGTTTATGCCCCCAAACATACCCGGCCGTGTGACTCGGTCTATAGACTGGCCGGCCGCGCCCGTCGTAAGCTGATCGAATGGGGCGCCTGGCCCCATCCCGTGGCCGATCGTCATCTCCCGCCGAAAGCGAGGAACTGCCATGACCACCAACCTGCCCCGTGCCATTAGTCGGGTCATCGAAGCGCAAAGCTGGCTCGACCTGACCGGTGACATCCTCAAGCTGGCGATCCAGCGGGCCTATCAACTGGCCGGGCCTGTTGGCCAGACGACCAAGAACTTTCTCAACGGTGTCTGGCTCGGCCACCCGTTGCACCCGGTGCTCACCGATGTGCCGCTCGGCGCGCTGACGGCGGCCGCGGTGCTCGACGGGCTGGAAGGCGCGACCGGGCATTCCGGCTACGCCACCGGCGCTGACGCCGCCGTCACCCTCGGCCTCACCGGCGCACTGGGCGCGGCGGCCGCCGGCCTGACCGACTACCAGCACATGGAAAAGGGCGCGCCCCGCCGGCTAGGGCTGGTGCATGGTGTTCTCAATGTGGCTTCGATTGGCCTGTATGCCGCCTCGTGGGTCGCGCGCCGGCGCGGGCAGCGCTCCGCCGGCCGGCAGCTTGGCCTCGCCGGCTACGCCGTGATGCTGGGCAGCGCCTACCTGGGCGGGCAGATGGTCTACGACCACAAAGTGGGCGTCAAGCGCGAGGCGGAGGCCGAGCCGCCGGAGAAATTCACGCCGGTGCTGGCGGTCGAAAGCCTGAAGGAAGGTCAGCTCAAGAAGGTGGAGGCCAACGGCCTGCCGGTGCTGCTAGTGCGCCGCGGCGACCAGATCTTCGCGATGGCCGAGTTGTGCACGCACTTGGGCGGGCCGCTCTCGGAAGGCAAGCTAGAAGGCGATAGCGTGGTCTGCCCGTGGCACCAATCGCGCTACCGCCTGAGCGACGGGCAGCCGCTGGACGGACCCTCAACGTATGCCCAAGCCTGTTTTGAGACTCGCCTCCGCAACGGGCAGATCGAATTACGCCAGGCCCAGATGGCCGCGCCCGCGCCGTCCCAGGTGAAGGCCGCCCCGCGCAAGACGGCAACCCGCAAAGCGCCGGCCAAGGCCTGACCCATGCCCGAAAACAAGGCCGCCCCACCGCCCCGCCCGCATCCGCCGCTCACCGCCGCCGGGCTGCTCAAAGTCGCCCGCGCCACGCTGACCGAGTGGGGCGAAGACAAAGTGCCGCGTCTGGGGGCTTCGCTGGCCTACTACACCATCTTCTCGATCGCGCCGCTGCTGGTGATTGCCATCGCCATCGCCGGCCTGGTGCTCGACCCGGGCGAAGTCCAGCAGGCGGTGCTCACCCAAATGGGCGGGCTGGTGGGGCCAGACGGCGCCGAGCTGATCAAGACCATGCTAGAGAGCGCGCAGAAACCGGCCACCGGGCTGCTAGCGGCTGGGCTGGGGGTGATCACGCTGCTGTTCGGCGCGCTGGGCGTGTTCGGGCAGTTGCAAGACGCGCTCAACACCATCTGGGAGGTCAAGCCCAAGCCGGGGCGCGGCCTGCGGGGCGTCATGCAAGACCGGCTGCTCTCACTTTCGATGGTCCTGGTCGTGGGCTTCCTGCTGCTGGTGTCGCTGGTCGTCAGCACCGGGCTGTCGGCGGTCGGCGGCCTGGTCGGCGGCCTGCTGCCGCAATCCGAGTTCTTCCTCAGCCTGGTCAATTTTGTCATCTCGTTTCTCGTCATCACCCTGCTGTTCGCGCTGATGTTCAAGTACCTGCCCGACGCCCAGATCGACTGGCGCGATGTCGGCGTGGGCGCGGCCATCACCGCGCTGCTGTTCACCGTCGGCAAGCAACTTATCGGGCTGTACCTCGGCAATGCCGGCGTCACTTCCAGCTACGGCGCGGCCGGGTCGCTGGTGGTGCTGCTGTTGTGGGTCTACTACTCCTCGCAAATTTTCTTGCTGGGCGCCGAGTTCACGCAAGTCTACGCCAACCAACTCGGCTCGCGGGTGGTGCCATCGGCCAACGCCGTGCCGGTCACCGAGCAAGAGCGCGCCCAACAGGGCATGCCGCGCGAGGCCAGCCGGCCCAACCCGGCCGCCCCCCTGCCCGCCCCGGCCGCCGGGCCCGTAGCGCCAGCCTGGATGTCCCCCGCCGCCGCGCCGCCCGTACGCCAAGCCGGTGAGGGCTACCTCGTCTCGCTGCTGACGTTTTTGGTCGGCCTGGGCGCCGGGGCGATCTTGGCGGGGCAGGCCAGCCCGCCGCCGCAGCCTAAGAGTCGGAAGAAGTCCTAGGCCACATGCAAAGTCTGCGCACTTTCGGGCGGCTGCTGCGCGAAACCGTCGCCGAGTG
>JBBRZY010000605.1:0-3703 GCA_038252885.1 Anaerolineales bacterium
ATCACCGGGCCGCCAAAGCCGCCAAACGCGACCTGCATCAGCACCTGGAGGCCGAAGCCGCCAAGCTCAAGCCGGGCGAGTCCGGTTTGCTGGCCCTCGACTGGTGGAACGGCAACCGCTCGGTGCTGGTGGATGTGGACCTCAGCGGCCTGCTGGTCGGCGCGACCCTCGCCACCCGCGCGCCCGAAATCTACCGCGCCCTGATCGAGGCCACCGCCTTTGGCACGCGCGCCATCGTCGAGGCCTTCGACAGCCACGGCGTGCCCGTCAACGAGATCGTCACCTGCGGCGGCCTGCCTGAGAAGAACGCGCTGTTCATGCAGATCTACGCCGACGTGACCGGCCGCGAGCTTAAGATCGCCGCCGCCCAACAGACGCCCGCCCTGGGCGCAGCCATGTTCGGCGCGCTGGCCGCCGGCTCGGCCGCCGGCGGCTACGACACCATTCTCGCCGCCGCGCAGAAGATGGCCCGCCTTAAGCCCAAGACCTTCAAGCCCAACCCGGCCGCCCAACGCGTCTACAACGCGCTCTACGCCGACTACCTGGCCCTGCACGACTACTTTGGCCGCGGCCCCAACGACGTGATGAAGCGCCTCAAGCATCAGCGCGCCGCTATCCGCGCCTAAGTCGGTTGCTCCAATTTCGCCCAAAGGTTGAACGATGCTCGAAACTCTGCGTGAAGAACTCTATGCCCTCCACCTCGAACTCCCGCGCCAGAACCTCGTCGCCTGGACCAGCGGCAACATCAGCGCCCGCGACCCCGCCACCGGCTACGTCGTCATCAAACCCTCCGGCGTGCGCTACGAAGCCCTGCGCCCCGAGCACATGGTCGTGGTCGACCCCTCCGGCGCGATTGTCGAAGGCAGCCTGAAACCCTCCTCCGACACCGCCAGCCATCTCTACATCTACCGCCATCGGCCCGATGTGGGCGGCATCGTCCACACCCACTCCAGCTACGCCACCGCCTTCGCCGCCGCCAACCGGCCCATCCCCGTCTACCTCACCGCCATGGCCGACGAGTTCGGCGGCCCCATCCCGGTCGGCGGCTTCGCCCTCATCGGTGGCGAGGAGATCGGCCAGGTCGTGCTCGAATCCATCGGCCGTTCGCCCGCCATCCTGCTCAAGAACCACGGCGTCTTCACCATTGGCCCCACCGCCGAGGCCGCCACCAAGTCCGCCGTCATGGTCGAAGACGTGGCCCGCACCACCTGGCTCGCCCTCCAAATTGGCATGCCCGAGGAAATCCCACCGGACGCGATTGCTAAGCTGCACCATCGCTACACCCACGTTTACGGCCAGTAGCGCCGCCCGGTCGCCGCGTCACAAAAAGAGCGCGGGAAGGGCAGCCTAACTTGCCCTTCCCGCGCTCGCTGCGCTCAATTGGCCCTGCGCCGCTGCGTCTCAGTGCCCGATCTGTCCCACGAACGGGAAGTAGATCACCGCCACGGGCGTGGGCGTGATGGTCGGCGTTGGGGTGACCGTTGGGGTCTGCGTCACGGTCGCCGTTTGCGTCGGCGTGCCGGCCACGCAGGCCGGCCCCAGCGCCGTCGCCGGCGTGAACAAGATCGCCAGCCCGGCCTGCACGCTGCCGGCCGTGTTATAGCTGTGCTGGTAGCCGCTCGTCCCGCCGGCAAACTCAATCCCCACCGTCGCCGAGCCGCCCGACGCGTTGCCCGCCACGCTGCTCACCAGGGATTGATACTGGAACAAGATCGTGTTCGATCCTTCCGATAGCACCACCTGGAACGTCAGCGCGCCGGCCTCGTTCCAGCGCGGCACGCCGTTCCACTCGATCACCAGGCGGCGGTTCGGCGCGCTGCCAAAGGTCTGGTAATAGACGTTGCCGCCGTGGCTCGGATCGAGGTCGTCCCAAAATGGAGCCACAAAGTCGTTCGGGGCCAGCGTGTTCGGAATGGCCTTGTTAGAGAACACTGCCGACCCGCCCGCGAAGTTCAGGTAGCCGTCGGCGGTGACGGTCGCGCTGGTCTCGGCTTGCCCGTTGAACATGAACGTGAATGGCAGGCTCAGGTTGGCCGTGGCCTCGTCCAGGTGAATGCCAGTGTTCGTGCCGCCCGCTGCGCTCTGCCAGTCGTAGTTGACTCCCGCGGGGCAGCTATCCGAAGTGTCTAGCCGATAGACCAGCGGCGGAATCGGCGTTGGCGTGGAGGTGGCGTTATCCGCGTCGAACAGCACCGCGTCGTACGCCTGGATCAGCCCAAAGCCGGTCTTCTGATCCAAACCCGGCGTGTCAATGTCTTTGGCGGTGCTCTCCAGCGCCACCCGTATCTTGTCCGGCGTGTTGAACTGCGGCCGCCCGGCCAACAAAGCCGCCACGCCCGCCACGTGCGGCGTCGCCATCGACGTGCCGGTCAGATAGCCGTACGTGCTGCCGACGCCATTGATCCAGTAGGTTGAGTAGATGCTCGTGCCGGGCGCCGACAGGTCAACCTGTGGGCCGTAGGACGAACCCGAATTGCGATTGTCGTTGCTGTCAGTGTTGGCAATCGCCAGCGCATTGTCGTAGGCCGCCGGGAAGATCACGCCCGGCCCGCCGGTGTTGCCCGCCGCCGCCACCACCAGCACGCCGTGGCTGTAGGCATAGTTCACGGCGTCTTCCAGCACCGACGCCCCGGCCGGCCCGCCCAGGCTCAGGTTGATGATCGTGGCGCCGTGGTCGGTGGCCCACACCATGCCGGCCGCCACTTGCGCGTCGGTGCCGTTGCCGTTGGCGGCCAGCACCCGCACCGGCATCAGCCGCGCGTTCCAATTCATGCCCGCGATGCCGATGGCGTTGTTGGTGGCCGCCCCCGCGATGCCGGCCACGTGCGTGCCATGCCCATGCTGGTCCTGCGGGTTGTTGTCGTTGCTCGAGAAGTCCCAGCCGCGCCAGTCGTCAATGTAGCCGTCGCTATCGTCGTCCAGGCCGTTCGTGCGCTTGTCGTTGTTGCTGCCGTCCAGCCCGGTCTCGCCCGGGTTGGTCCACAGCTTGTCCACCAGATCGGGGTGCATCAGGTCTACGCCGGTGTCAATAATGGCGATGACCACCGCGCTCGTGCCGGTCACAATGTCCCACGCCGCCGGACCCTGCACGTGCCCCGGCCCATACTGGCTGCCCCAACTCGGGTCCGTCGGGATCGTGTCGGCCACGCGGCTCACCGCGCCGTCCGCGACCGCGCTGCGCAGGTAGTTAGGCTCGGCCTTCTCCACATTGGGGTCCAGGCTCAGGGCGGTCAGTGTGTCTAATACCTGGCCCTCCGGCACCTGCACCACGCTGTAGCCCAGCTTCGCCAGCAGTGGGTCAGGCTGGCGCCGCGCCCCCTCCGCCGCCAGGCTTTGCGTCATCGCCTGCGCGCTGGTGCCGGGCCGAAAGCGCACCACGATCTCGGTGGGTGAGTAGGGGTTGGTGGCCGAGATGCTCACGGCCGGCGGGGCGCCGCGCGCCGTCAGTTGGGGCGCGGCGGCTCCGGCCATTACGGCCAGCACTGACACAGCCAGCAGTAGTTTTCGCAAGCGTAGGGTCATCACAGTGGGGCGCGAGCCGGCCCCCGTTTGGGGGCCGCCCGACGCCGATATTGTAGCACGCGCCCCCGCCGCCAACGCTACCACGGCCGCCAGGGCCAGCCAGCGGGCGGGCCGGCCGCGCCGCCGCCCCCGCGCGCGCCGGGCCGGGGCGGGGGGGGGGGCAACCACAATCACGAGGGGG
>JBBRZY010000606.1:0-3693 GCA_038252885.1 Anaerolineales bacterium
CACTTCGCCCAGCAGCGCGCCGCTGGCGTCCGCCGTCTTGTTGGTCGAGCCGAGGTGGTCGCCCAACAGGAACGTCAGGCTGCCCGTGCCTCCGCGCATGGCCACACGCTGCGAAGAATGGGGGGAACGTCTTATGGCGTGGCGACTTGAATCAGGGCGGCGAAGAATTAATTGGCGGCGTGGTCACGATGCGACCACGCCGCCCTTTTTTGATGCGGATGAGGTTAGCGTTGCTGCGGGCGGTTCTTGAGGTAGTGCGTTTGCAGGCTGCGGACGGTGAGTTCTTGGGCGCGCAGGGCTGAGATGCCGTTGATGGCGGCGGCGGCGGTGCTGAGAGTGGTGAGGAGCGTGACATTGCGCAGCACGGCCGCCGACCGCATGGTGCGGCTGTCGTCGTAGGCGCGCGCACCAAGGGGCGTGTTGATAATTAGCTGCAAATCCCCCTGCTCTACCATGTCTTGAATGTTGGGGTGGCCATCGCTGACCTTGAGCACCGGCGTGACCGGCAGTCCGGCGTGCGCGAGAAAGTCGGCCGTGCCGGCGGTGGCGTAGAGCTTGAAATCCAGCCGGTGCAGGTCGCGGGCGAGCTTGAGGGCCGCGCCTTTGTCGAAGTCGTTGACGGTGATGAGGGCCGCCCCCTTGAGCGGCAGGGGCGTGCCGGCCGCCATCTGGGCCTTGGCAAAGGCATGGCCGAAGCGCGCGGCGTGACCCATCACTTCGCCGGTTGACTTCATCTCTGGGCCGAGGCGATAGTCAGAGCCGGCAAACTTCTTAAAGGGCAGGACCACTTCCTTGACGAAGAAGCCGGCCACTTCGGGCGTCTCGTGCACGCCCAACTCGGCCAGTGTGCGGCCGGCCATGACCTGGGCGGCAAGCTGGGCCACGGGCACGCCGGTGGCCTTGCACACGAACGGGATGGTGCGCGAGGCGCGCGGGTTGACCTCCAGCACGTAGACCACGTCGTCCTTGATTGCAAACTGAACGTTCATCAGCCCCTTCACCCCCAGCGCCAAGCCCAGCCGCTCGGTGTAGTCTTTCAGGATGCTGAAGTGGTAGAGGCTGATCTTGTAGGGCGGGAGCACGCAGGCGCTATCGCCGGAGTGCACACCGGCCTCTTCGATGTGCTGCATGATGCCCATGACGACCACATGCGTGCCGTCGGCCAGGGCGTCTACATCGACCTCAAAGGCGTCTTCGAGGTAGTGGTCAATCAGCACCGGGCCGTCGGGTGCGGCGGCGGTGGCGGCGGCCAGGAAGGCGGCCAGGGACGAGTCCTCGTAGGCGATCTCCATGGCACGGCCGCCGAGCACGTAGGACGGGCGCACCAGCACCGGGTAGCCGATGCGGGCGGCCACGCGGCGGGCGGCGTCGAGCGACTGGGCGGTGCCCCAGTCGGGATGCGGAATCTCCAACTGGCGCAGCAGCGCGCCAAAGCGCACCCGGTCTTCGGCCAAGTCAATCGAGTCAGGCGTGGTGCCCCAAATCGGCACACCGGCCGCTGCCAGCCCGCGCGCCAGGTTGATTGGCGTCTGCCCGCCGAACTGCACGATGACGCCCTCTGGCCGCTCGTTCTCGACAATGTTCAGCACGTCTTCGTGCGTCAGCGGCTCGAAGTACAACCGGTCGGCCGTGTCGTAGTCGGTGCTGACCGTCTCGGGGTTGCAGTTGATCATGATGGTCTCAAAGCCCAGCGCCTTGAGGGCAAAGCAGGCCTGCACGCAGCAGTAGTCGAACTCTAGCCCCTGGCCGATGCGGTTCGGGCCGCCGCCGATGATGACGACCTTGCGCCGGTCGGTGGGGGCCGACTCGTCGCAGGACTCGTAGGTGGCGTACAGGTAGGGCGTGAAGGCCTCGAACTCGGCCGCGCAGGTGTCGACGCGGTAGTAGTTGGGCCGCAGCCCAGCCGCCAGACGGTGGGCGCGCACGGCGACGGCGGTAGAGCGGTCGTCGGCCGGCGCGAGCGTGGCGGCAATTTGGACGTCGCTGAAGCCCAGGCGCTTGGCGCGCCGCAGCAAGTCGAGCGGCAGCGCGGCCAGGGTGTAGTCGTGCAGCTCGGCCTCGACGGCCAACAGAGTCTGCATCTGCTCGACAAACCAGGGGTCGAATTGGGTTTGGTCAATGACCGCGTCGGCGGTCGTGCCGGTGCGCAGAGCTTCAGCGACCGCGAACAAGCGCTGGGCGGTCGGCACGCGCAGCACGCCGTCGGCGTCGGTCAGGGGCGTCCGCAGCGCCGCGCCAAAACCGGCCACGCCAATCTCCAGGCCACGGATGGCCTTGTTGAGCGCTTCGGGGAAGGTGCGGCCAATCGCCATGACTTCGCCGACCGATTTCATTTGCGGGCCGAGTGTGGCGTCGGCGCCGGGGAACTTCTCGAAGTTCCAGCGCGGAATTTTGACCACGCAGTAGTCGATGCTGGGCTCGAACGAGGCCGGCGTGACGCGCGTGATGTCGTTGGGGATTTCATCCAACGTGTAGCCCACGGCCAGCAGCGCCGCAATCTTGGCGATGGGGAAGCCAGTGGCCTTGGACGCCAGCGCCGACGAGCGGCTGACGCGTGGGTTCATCTCGATGACCAACGTCTCACCGGTGGCGGGGTTGACGGCAAACTGCACGTTCGAGCCGCCGGTCTCGACGCCCACAGTCTGAATGACGGTGCGGGCCATGTCGCGCAGGCGTTGGTACTCGCGGTCGGTGAGCGTTTGGGCCGGCGCAACGGTGATGCTGTCGCCGGTGTGCACGCCCATCGGGTCGACGTTCTCAATCGAGCAGATGACGACGAAGTTGTCGGCCCGGTCGCGCATGACTTCCAACTCGTACTCTTTCCAGCCGAGCACCGACTGTTCGATCAGCACCTCGCCTACCGGCGACTCGCGCAGGCCGTGGGCGGCCAGGCCAAGCAGGTGCTCATGGTCGAAGGCGATGCCGCCGCCGGAGCCGCCCAACGTGAACGACGGGCGGATGAGGCATGGGTAGCCCACCTGCTCGGCCATGGCCTCAGCCTCGGCCACGGTGCGGGCCAGGCCAGACACTGGCACGGCCAGCCCGGCGCCGATCATCGCTTCTTTAAATTTGAGCCGGTCTTCGGCCAGGTCGATGGCGTGGGTTTGCGCGCCGATGAGCTGCACGCCGTAGCGCGCCAGCGTGCCGGCCCGTTCCAGGTCCATCGCCAGGTTGAGGGCGGTCTGCCCGCCAACGGTGGGCAGCACGGCGTCGGGCCGCTCGATGGCGATAACCTTTTCGACCAGCTCGACCGTCAGCGGCTCGACGTAGGTGGCGTCGGCGAAGTCGGGGTCGGTCATGATGGTGGCGGGGTTGGAGTTGACCAGGACGATGCGGTAGCCCTCGCGGCGCAGCACCTTGCAGGCCTGCACGCCAGAGTAGTCGAACTCGCAGCCCTGGCCGATGACGATTGGGCCGGAGCCAAGGATCAGGATGCTCTTGAGATCGGTGCGGCGTGGCATGTCAGTGACCCGCTTGCATGAGGGTGAGGAAGTCGTTGAACAGATAGAGCGAGTCGTGCGGGCCGGGGGCCGCCTCGGGATGGTACTGCACGCTGAAGGCGCGCAAGTGGGGCACGCGCAAGCCCTCGACGCATTGGTCGTTGAGGTTGAGGTGGGTTACCTCGACGCCCGGCGGCAGGCTGTCGGCGTCTACCGCGAAGCCGTGGTTGTGGCTGGAGATTTCAACGCGGCC
>JBBRZY010000607.1:0-3660 GCA_038252885.1 Anaerolineales bacterium
CCCGCAGGTGGGCGACGACCTGCGGCCGGAGCACGTGGCCCAGGCCGTGGCCGAGGCCGTGCGCCGCTGGGATGTGAACCCGGCTACCGATCACTTCGCCGTGGCGCTTGAACTCAACCGGCCTTTAGACTACACTCTGCTCTTGCAGTTGGCGACGGGCTTGAGCGAGTTTGCCGCCACCCTGCCGCCCGGCCGGCCGCTGATCGCCATTGTAGAGCGCGACTATGCCCAGGCGCTGGGCCAGACCGTGAAGGCCCTGGCCCCGGCCCGCCCGCTGCTGGTGATTGATCAGGTGGGGCTGGCCGAAGGCGACTACATCGACATCGGCGCGCCGCTGATGGATGGCCGCGTGGTGCCACTGAGCGTCAAGACACTCGTTTTCTACCATTAACCCATCACCCCCATGCTGCTGCGCACCCAACTCTTCGGCCACACCTACGACTTCCCCGATCTGCGGGTGCTGATGGGCAAGGCCAATGAGGAGAAGTCGGGCGACCGGCTGGCGGGCGTAGCGGCCGAGACGACCGCCGAACGGGCGGCGGCCAAGTTCGTGCTGGCCGAGGTGCCGCTGCATGTGCTGCGCGCCAACCCGGCCGTGCCGTATGACCAGGACGAGGTCACGCGCGTCATTGACGACGGGCTGAACGAGACGATCTACGGCGAGGTGAAAGACCGCACGGTGGGCGAGCTGCGCGAGTGGCTGCTGGCCGACACCACCACGGGCGAGATGATCGCGCGGCTGGCGGCCGGGCTGACGGGCGAGATGGCGGCGGCCGTGACCAAGCTGATGTCGAACCTCGACCTGATCTACGGGGCGAGCAAAATCCGCGTGACGGCCCACTGCGCCAACACCATCGGCCGGCCGGGCACACTCTCCAGCCGCAACCAGCCCAACCACCCGACCGATTCGCCGGAGGGCATCCGGGCCAGCCTATATGAAGGGCTGTCGTACGGCTCGGGCGACTCGGTCATCGGCATCAACCCGGTGGACGACTCGTATAGCTCGGTGGCGCGGCTGCTGGAGATGACCTACGGCGTCATCCGCGCCTGGGATATCCCGACGCAGAACTGCGTGCTGTCACACGTGACCACGCAGATGAAGTGTCTGCAAAACGGCGTGCCGGTGGGGCTGGTGTTCCAGTCGCTGTGCGGCTCGCAAAAGGGCAACGACTCGTTTGGCATCTCAGTTGGGCTGCTAGACGAGGCCTACGCGCTAGCAAAGAAGTACTGCGTGCCGACCGGGCCGAACTATATGTACTTCGAGACCGGGCAAGGCTCGGCGCTGTCGGCCGGGGCGCACAACGGTTGGGACCAGTTGACGCTGGAGGCCCGCAACTACGGGCTGGCGCGGCGCTATCAGCCGTTTCAGGTGAACACCGTGGTGGGCTTCATTGGGCCGGAGTATTTGTACGACGCGCGCCAGATCCAGCGGGCCGGGCTGGAAGACCACTTCATGGGCAAGCTGCTGGGCCTCCCGATGGGCTGCGACGCGTGCTACACCAACCACGCCCGCGCCGACCAAAACGCCATCGAGAGCCTGGCGGTGATGTTGACGGCGGCCGGCTGCAACTTCTTCATGGGCGTGCCGATGGCCGATGACGCCATGCTGTCGTACCAGAGCACGTCGTACCACGAGGCGCCGACGCTGCGCCAGCTCTTCAAGCTGCGGCCCGCGCCCGAGTTCGAGGCCTGGCTGGAAGGCCTGGGGCTGATGCGCGACGGCGTGCTGACCGCGCAAGCCGGCGACCCGACGTTCTTCCTGCAGAGGTAGCGGATGCACGAGAGCGAAAAACAGGAACTGCGGCGGGTGGTGCTGCGAGTGCTGCAAAAGGACTTTCACTCGCTGTCGGCGGCGCAGTTTGAGAACTGGACCCGGCAGGTACTGACCAAGCTCGACGGGCTGGAGCAGAACATCGAGCAGTTGAACCAGCGCGTGACCGAAATGCAGCAGCACCTGGCACGGCTGGAGGGCGAGGCCAATGGCAAGCCGCCCGCGCCGGGTGAGGAACTGGCCTAACCCCCATGGCGATGGATGAGGCCCGGCTGACCGCGCTGGTGGAGGCGGTGGTTAAGGAACTGCAAGCCACCGGCGCGTTGGCAGCGGCTACGGCTTCTATCTCTGCCCCCGCGCCTGCTGCGCTGACGCCCCCCGCCCCAAGCGACGAACTGAGCATTGACCTGCCTGACCCGACCACGGCCGAGGCGCGCCGTGAGCCGGGGATTGCCGCGCCGCGCGACCCGGCCGCGCTGCGCGCTTTGATGGCGGCCACGACGGCGCGACTGGGCGTGGGCCGCGCCGGGCCGCGTTACCGCACGACCGCCTGGCTGCGCTTTCAGGCCGACCACGCCATTACGCAGGATGCGCTGTACCGCGATGTGGACCAGGGCGTGCTCGACGCGCTGGGGCTGTTCACGGTGCAGACTGGCGTGACCGGCGGCAAGCAAGAATACTTATTACGCCCCGACCTGGGCCGGCGGTTGAGCGACGAGGCGCGGCGGGTGATCGTCGAGAAGTGCGTGCCGGCCCCGAACATCCAACTGGTGGTCGGCGACGGCCTGAGCGCGGCGGCGGTCGAGGCCAACGTGCGCGAGATGTTCCCGGTGATTCAGCAGGGGGCGCAGGCGGCCGGGCTGACGTTCGGGACGCCGTTCTTCATTCACTTGTGCCGGGTGGGCGTGCTGAACGACATCGGCGATCTGCTGAAGCCGGATGTGGTGATCCTGCTGATCGGCGAGCGGCCGGGGCTGGGCCGGGCCGACGCGCTGAGCGCCTACCTGGCCTATCGCCCCAAGGCCGGCGACACCGACGCCGACCGCGACGTGGTCTGCAATATCTTCAACGGCGGCGGCACAAATCCGCTGGAAGCGGCGGCGTTCACGGTGCAGATCGCCCAGAAGATGATGAAGCACCAGGCCAGCGGCGTGAAGCTGAAACGACTTGCGTCCGCCTGACCATTGAGATAACTATGCCTACACTCGACCCAATACACGCCAACGCGCTCGCTGTCCGGCTGATCTCAAATGTTGACCCCAACCTGGCGGAGACACTGAAACTTACGGCCCGGCAGCACGCCGTTGGCCTGCTGACTTCGGACAACGACGACGCGACTTACGTGGCGATTGACCACGCCACCAAGATGGCCGATGTCGAGGTGGTATACGCCCACTCGTTTTACGCGGGGGCCAAGCACAGTTCGGGCGCGCTGTCGGGTGAGATCATCGCCATGCTGGCGGGGCCAAACCCGGCCGAGGTGCGCGAAGGGCTGAGCGCCGCTTTAGACTACCTCAAGACCCAGGCAGTGTGGTACTCGGCCAACGCCGACGACACGATTGCGTTCTTCCCGCACGTCATCGCGCGCAGCGGCAGCTACCTGGCCGGGGTGTGCGGCGTGCCGGTGGGCGAACCGTTGGCCTATCTGGTCGCGCCGCCGCTGGAAGGCGTGTTCGCGCTGGACGCCGCGCTGAAGGCCGCCGCCGTGCGCATCGTCAACTACACCGCACCGCCGTCCGAGACCAACTACATGGGCGTCATGCTCACCGGCGACCAAGCCGCCTGCCGGGCCGCCGCCGCCGCGTTCCAGGCCGCCGTGCTGGAGGTGGCCGAGCGGCCGGTGCAGTTCTAAAGGCAGAGAAGAAAGAAAGAGAGGCTTCGCTAAGAAA
>JBBRZY010000608.1:0-3656 GCA_038252885.1 Anaerolineales bacterium
CCGAGCTGGCGCTGATGCCCACGGCCCTGCGCGGGCCGCTGCTGGCGGCGGCGCGGGTGCGGGCCGGGGTGTAAGCGCCCCTCGAAGCAAACCAAAACGGGCCGAGCGCATGACACGCTCGGCCCGTTTTTTTAGTTACGTGGCTTACCGGCCTAGCACTGGCTGAAGCCGCAGCTATAGCACTTGCGGCAGCCCTCTTCGTTGACCAGGCTGGCTTCGCCGCATTCGGGGCAGATGTCGCCGATCTTGAAGCCCATTTGGCCGGGGGCGCTGGGCGCGGGCTGGGCGGCCATCATCAGCATGGGCGAGGCGGGCGCGCCAGACTCGGGCGCGGCGCTAGGTTCTTCGTTGGCATACTCGGCCAGGGCGCGGGCCACGCCGTCGGGGAACGAGGCGACGCGGTTGGGGCCAAAGCCGATGGAGCGGCCGGTGCCGATGCCGCTGAGCTGGCGGATGACTTCTTGCAGCCGTTCGCGCGGGGCGACGGGCGAGGCCAGGCGCAGGATGTACGAGATCAGCCGGCCGATGGCCTCGGAGATGGCGGCGGTCTCGCTGCCGGCCTTGGCGGTGGTGATGAAGACCTCGAACGGCTGCTGGCCGCCGTTCTCGTTGACGGTCACGAAACTCTTGCCGACCGGCGTGCCAACGACCATGGTGCTGCCGCGCAGGCGCGTGGGGCGGGGCTTCTTGCTCTCGTGGAACATGGGCACCGGCGCGGCCACGGGCGCGGCCACAACCGCCACGGCGGGCGCTTCTTTGGCCTTGGCGGTGGCGTGCGTCTCCAGCACGACCTTGTCGCGGCTGCCGGTGACGTAGACGGTCAGGCCCTTGCAGCCCAGCTCCCAGGCCAGCAGGTAGGCTTGGGCCACATCGGCTTCGGTGGCGCCTTCGGGGAAGTTGCAGGTCTTGCTCAGGCTGTTATCCACGAAGCGCTGGATGGCGGCCTGCATGCGGACGTGCTCGTCGGCGGTGATGTCTTGTGAGACGACGAAGGCGTGGCGCACGCGCTCGGGCACCTCGGGGATGTCCTGGCACGAGCCTTGGGCCAGCACCTGCTCGACGATGCGGGCGCGGGTGACGTCATCCACACCGGCCTCGACCAGGGCGCGCTCGAACAGCGGGCTGGTGTAGGTCAGTTGCAGGTCAGTGCCGCGATCGTTGACGTGGCGAATGTAGGCCAGCGCGAAGACCGGCTCGCAGCCGTAGCTCTCGCAGCCGGCCACGGTGGCGATGGTGCCGGTGGGGGCCACCGTGGTCTGGCAGGCGTTGCGAATGCCGTGCTGGCGGATGCCGTCGGCCACGATCTGCCAATCGATGGCGGGGCGGCCGTAGTCCGACTCGTAGTCCATGGGCGCAACGGGCGGCAGCCAACTGGGGTTGGCCGGGTCGTACATGCTGCCGGCGAAGGCCTCGAACTTGCCGCGCGTGCGGGCCAACTCGACGCTGGTGAGCATGCAGTGGTAGCGCACGAACTCCATCAGTTGGGCCGAGAAGGACTGGGCCTCGGGCGAGCCGTAGCGGATGCCGGCGTGGTACATGATGTCGCCCAGGCCCATGATGCCCAGGCCAATGCGCCGGGCGGCCATGGCGGCCTTCTTCAACTGCGGCACGGCCGGCACATAGGCGTTGGCCGTCACCACGTCGTCGAGGAAGCGGGTGGAGAGCACAGTGCTCTCGCGCAGCTTCTCCCAATCCACGGTGCCATTGGGGCCGGCGTGCTGGGCCAGGTTGATCGAGCCCAGGCAGCAGTTCTCAAACGGTCCTAAAAATTGCTCCCCGCATGGATTGGTCGCTTCTAATTCGTACAGATGCGGCACGGGGTTTTCGCGGTTAGCGGCGTCGAGGAACAGCAAGCCCGGCTCGCCGTTGTGGTGGGCCTGGCGCACGATCTTGTCGAACAGGTCGCGGGCGCGCACGGTCTTGTAGGTGCGAATGGGCACGCCGGCCCGTTCGGCCTGCTCGAGCGTGCCGTTGAACTGGCGATATTCGGGTGTGCCGACCGCGGGGAAGCGCAGGTCCCAATCGGCGTCAGCCTGCACCGCGCGCATAAATGCGTCAGTGATGCCGACCGAGATGTTGAAATTGGTGATGGCGTTCTCATCAATCTTGCAGGTGATGAAATCTTCGACATCGGGATGGTCGCAGCGCAGCACGGCCATGTTGGCGCCGCGGCGCGTGCCGCCTTGGGCGATCTCGCCAAAAGCCTTGTCGTAGACGCGCAGGAAGCCGACCGGGCCGGTGGCTTCGCCGGCCGAGGTGGTGACCAGGGCGGCCTTGGGGCGCAGGCGCGAGAAGGAGAAGCCGTTGCCGCCGCCAGTCTGCTGAATGAGGGCGGCGTCGCGCAGGGTCTGGAAGATGCCGGCCTCGCTGCGGCCCATGTCGTCTTCAATCTTGAGGACGAAGCAGGCGGCCAGTTGGCCGAGGGGCGTGCCCGCGCCGGTGAACGTGGGCGAGTTGGGGAAGAAGCGCAAGCTGGTGAGCAGGTCGTAGAACTGCTCCTCAACGTCGGTTTCGCTGCCGCCGGTCTCGCGCTCGGCCAGGGCCACGTTGTGGGCCACGCGCCAGAACATCTCGGGGATGGTCTCTTCGGGCTTGCCGTTGGGGCCGCGCCGCAGATAGCGCTTCTCGAGCACCACGCGAGCGTTGTCGGTCAACGTGACCGCGCGCGGGCCGTGAGTTTGCCCGTTACCGTTACCATTACCGTTCCCCTTGGCCGACTTGTGGCCATTCCCCTTGGTGGCGGGGTCTGTTCCATTAGTTTTGGATTGCTTCGCGTCCAACATATCCAACTCCTTCCTAGTTTCTACTCGAATCGCAACAAAAACTCAGCCGCCAGTCCGACTCGGAGTCGGGCCGGGCGCGTGGGCCGCGCCGCTTAGCTCTCTAGCAAGCGGTCAATTTCTAAACGAATGGACTTGAGATCGTCAAAGCCGAGGTAGACGATGGCAAAGCGGATATAGGCGATATGGTCGAGCTCTTTGAGGCCGTTAATGACCATATCGCCCACCACACGGCTGGAGACTTCGACCTCGCCCATGGTCTGCAAGGTGGCTTCGATCTCGCCGACCAGCCGGTCGATGTCGCTGGCGGTCACCGGGCGTTTGGCGCAGGCAATGCGGATGCCGTGCAGCAGCTTTTCCCGGTCGTATTCTTCGCGCGTGCCGTCTTGCTTGACGAGCAGCGGGGTAGCCAGCACGGCGCGCTCGTAGGAGCTAAAGCGCTGCCCGCAGGAGAGGCATTCGCGTCGCCGGCGGACGCCGCCGCGCGCGTCGTGGTTGGTATCGATGACTTTAGAGGCGGCTTCACCGCAATACGGACAGCGCATAGTTCAGTTGGTGAGCGTCGTTTTTTGCATAGGTGGGCCGGGCTGTAACAGCAGCCCGTGGCCTTACGATGGCCCAAAAACCGCCATATCTTGGGGTGCCCCGACATATACCCCAATATTTGGGCGGTAGACCCCCACTATAACAAACTTCACAACCCCCAGCAATAGCTATTGGGCATATTTTAAGGAATTGAATCTTAAATATGTTTAACCAGAGAATCGGCGGAAACTGGGCTGTAATCGAGTCGGAGGGCCGATTGTGCAGGCTATCCCGAACACTTGTACCAAAGGGTACGATTGGCGACGGCAAAAGGCTGAGAAAAGAAAACGG
>JBBRZY010000609.1:0-3639 GCA_038252885.1 Anaerolineales bacterium
CGGGCAGCGCCACCAAGTCGGGGTTGGTGACGTAGGGCCTGTTCAGCTCCGTGGCCGCGTCGATGTAGTTCGATTTCCCGGTGAGCTGCTTGAGACCACGCCCGCGAAACCGCCAGCCGTCACCGCTGGCCGTATCGCCGTTGCCGAGCCGATTGGCATAGACAACGTTGGCCAAGCCTTGCGGGTTGCGCGCCAGGGACTGCGCCTGCTGCAGCGTGGTCACGCGCGAGGGCCAGATTCGCATGATGCGCACCGGGTCGCGGTAGAACAGGCTTTCTTCCAACGCCGTGAAGCCCGCGCTCTCCACCCGGCACTGCGCCACGAATCCGGCGATGCGCGCAGCGGTATTGATGCTGAAACGCGCGCACGCGGCCGACAGCGGGGCCAGGAACTGCCGGGCCTGCGTCGGGGCAATGCCAGCGTCGATCAGGTTGGCCACGGTCATCATGGCGTGGCCTTCGGCTGCGCCACCAGACGCCCGACGATACCCAGCACCATCAGACCCATCGCCAGCCAGTACACCAGCGACGGCGGTAGCAGGGCCTTCATGTCATCGGGCATGACCTGCCACGCGCCGAGCACGGCCAGGGCAATCGCCTGGGCCTGGATGCTGAACATGCGCCAGGCGCTGCGCCAGTTGGGGATGAGTTTCATGGCTTGCGCTCCGGGCGGCCCAGCGCCCCCAGGTCTGAGTCGAACAGCGGCCGGGCCGTGTAGGCCGCCATCTTGATTCGGTGCATTTCGTGCAGCAGCGCCTGCGCCTCTACCTCGCGCGCCTCGCGGAGCACTTCGACGGCTCGCTGTTGGCGCTGGCGCCATACGCCGTAAATCACGGCTGCCAGGCCACACACACCGAGGAGCATGGACATCCCGGTATTGATCCAGTCGATCCAATGTGATGCGCCAGAACTTATCGTCACCAGCCCGCCGCCAATCGTGGCTTTCATGCCGGGACTGCTGGCGGCGTGCGCGGCGTCTTCTATGGTCGAGTTCATTTTGTGCCGTAGATGAAGTGCAGGGCGTTGTCGTGCGGGAGGGTGGGTAGTTTCATGATTGGCGTTCCTGTGAGTTGTGGGCTAGGTCATACCTTCTGCAGCCGCACCGTCACAGCCGCGAGGCCGTTGTTTGTGGGGCTTCTGATCCGTCTGGTATTCATGCGACACCAAACCTCAATGTGATGGACGCCAGCCCGTTGTTGACTGGCGTCCCGTTGTCGAAGGTGAATCGGCCGGCGTTGGTCTGCCCGACCAAGCGGCGCTGGTATGCACCGCCAAGCCTGCACTGACTGGCCGCGCCGCTGAACAGGCTCATTCCCGGCGCGACACCGGGCTGCGTCACGGCGGCGGTGGCGTTGACGGAGGTGGCAACCATCACGAACAGTTGCGTCCCAGTGGCCAGGACAACTGGCGCTGTTACGGTGTCGGTGGCCACGTCATCAACCGCGTTGGACGCTGCGCCGATATAGGTCGGGGCCGTGCTGTCGGTGTTGCGCACGACGAAGTACATCAGCCCCATGCGCCCGCTGACTGACTGCGAGAAGGTGGTGCTGATGCTGGAGTCGGCCGGCGCCACGGTGGTCTTTCTGTAGACGGAGATCGTCTGCGCCACGTCGCCATCACAAGCCTGCGTGACAGTCAGCGTCCAGCCGGCGGGAGGGGTGGCGGCGCTGCGGTGCATCAGCACTGCGTAAAGCAAGTCATTGGCGACCAGATCGGCCGGCGTAGCCAAGGCAATACTGGTGACGGCGTTAAGGTAAACGGCGGGCCGCGCAAAAGGCATCACCGGCCCAGAGGCCAGCGCGGCGCCAAGGCCGGAAATCTCGAATTGAAGCCGCAGACTTCTGTTCATGCCCATCTTGTTGATTGACACTGATGCGCCCTCGAACCACGCCAGCGTGCGCTCGGTCAAGTAGCGGTCGCGCTGCTGCCGGTACACCAGGCGATTGCCCCGGATGTAGGCCAGGATCACGTCGTTGCGGTTGCCGCTGGTGGCCATGTCCCGCTTGTCGTCCATCGACAGGAACGGGCTGCTGGCGTCGGCTGGCAGGGTCAGCGTGGTGAAGCCGGGAATGGTGGAGTCGAACCATCGAAACTTGGCGACGTTCAGCGCCACATAGGCCACGGCATAGTTCATGTTCTGGTCGAAGGCCAGCGATACCTGCGTGATCCCGGCCTCGGTGATGACGGTGGTGAACGTGGTTTCGCTGCGCTTGGACAGGCGGATGTCGTTGCCCACAAGCTCTAGCTTCCAGTCGCGCACGCGCAGGCCCTGCTGCCCCTGGTTTAGCTCAACACCCGCCAGTTCAAGGTCAACAATGCGGCTGGCGCGACCCTCGCTGTCAGGCACCAGCAGCGGGGCCGATGGCGCCCCCAGAGATAGCGCGTTCTGCGGCAGGCTCATGGGCTACAGCCGACCCCAGGTGAAGCTAAAGGTCAGCGTCAGAGTTTTGGTGTTGTCTTTGGCAATGGGAGGGCTGAAGCTGCACTTAAAATAGATGCCCTGGCTAGAACTCGTAAAAAGCATTGCGACGGCAGAAACACCGCCCGTGACATTTGCCTGAAAAATTGACGCCGAATACGTTATCACTTTCCTATAAGAACCTGACGAGTAGGCCGCCACTGAAGGACTGGATACATTTACTAATGTTCCGGTCGGAAATATGTAATTCGCACCAAAAACCCCTGTGCCGTAGTAATTCATATAGTTAGAACCGGGCGCCAACATCCATGCGCCCTCAATCATCTCGCGGGCACCAGCGGGTCCAGTGGCGGCAGGCCGCACGATATAGTTGGTATCTATCCCGCCAATCGTTCTCATCCCTGTTGCGTCCACCTCGCTCGGATAAACGCGAAGCTCATAGTCAACATCAAGAAAGTCAGTCGCAATAATGGTCAGCGTGGTCGGCATGTCGCTCGCATCAAGAATGAGCGCTCGGCTCCACAGGGTGGTGGAGTTGCGGCCAATCCCGACCTCGGTCCAGTTCCCAGTGGCGACCCCTTGAGCAAAGCGCCGCGTCCACCTGGCCCAAGAATAGCGGTCTGTCCCTGATGTGATGTCCCCCGACGCGAAACCATTGGAAGTGGTCGTGGACACCACCGTCCCCGATACCGCTGTATCCCCAACGGCCGGCGTCGCCGTGCCGGTGCCTAGCGCCACTGCCGTGACCCACGAAGTCCCGTTCGTACCAATCCCGTTCAAGCCCAGATCGGTAATGAGGTTGTCGAACTCCAGAACCCGGATGACTCCCACCCCTGGGCGCGTGACGCGCAACGTGTATTTGCCTTTCAGGCCCATTTTCAGATTCATAGTCACACCAAGGTTCCGCCGTCGAAGTCGGCACTGAGGGACGCGCTCTCAAAGCGCATGGAGTAGGTCGCATAGGTGGTCGTGACGATCAGCACCGCGTCGGTCAGATCGGCTACCAGTGAAGCGCTCTCAAACCGCATGGAATACACCACGTAGGTCGTAGTCACGGTCAGCACGCCCCCGTTTAAGTCCGCCGCAAGCGACGCACTCTCGGGCCTCATTGAGTAAGCCACAAACGTTGTCGTCACCGTCAGCACTGCGCCGGTCAGGTCGGCAGACAGCAGCACCGGGTCGGGCTTCAGCAGCGATCCAAACCAGGCGCCCGTCAGGTCC
>JBBRZY010000610.1:0-3638 GCA_038252885.1 Anaerolineales bacterium
CGACCTCCGACTTCTGACTTCCGACCTCCAGCCTAAACGGACCGTCGCCGGCCGCCGCCAGGGCGCGCAGTTCGGCCAGTGCGGCGCGGCAGGCGGCCACCTCATCTGACGGCAGCTTTAGCGCCGCAAACTCGTCTTCGTCTAGCACAAACTCGGTGCCGTCGGGTTGGCGGAAGTAGTCGAGCGCCAGGTCGACGGCTTCGATCAGCAGCCCCGCTTCGGAGGGGTGGGGGCCGATCTGCGCGGGGCGGGTGAGGTTGCAGTACCAGCCTTTGAAGACGCCGTCGCCGACGTTGTAGATGGCGAAGACGTTGTACCAACGGTCGGTGTAGAACTGCTCGACAAAGCGGTCGCCCGGCCGCAGGGTGACGTAACCGAGTTCCAGCGGCCCACGCGTGAAGGTGGCTACCAGCCGCACACTGGTCGCGGCCTGCGCGAGGACTTCGCCCGCCCAAGCCACGGTGACCTCCCCGGCCTGGTTCAGCTTGTGGACGGTGACGGGCTCAGGCATCGGGCGCGGCCTCTGGCAAGACGATGACGGCGTGCGGGCTGAGCCGCAGCCGCAGACGCGCGCCCACGGCCGGCAAGGGCTGGCCCGCCTCCAAAGCGATGACCAACTCGGCATTACCCACGCGTACGCTCACGCGGTTGCGGTTGCCGCGAAACGACTTCTCTAGCATCACGCCCTCCAAATCGGCCGGCTCGTCGGGGTCGGCCAGCCGCACGCCCTCCGCGCGCACGACGACTGTGACTGCCGGCGCGCCGCGCAAGCCGGGCGGAACGTCTTCGGCTGTCAGCGGCAGTTGGCCGGCGTCGGTCAGCGCCACCAGCCCGGTGGCGCCGCCCGCCGCGAGGCGGGCCGGCAAGAAATTGCGCTGCCCCAAGAACTCGGCCACGAAGCGCGAGGCGGGGCGGGCGTAGACTTCGGCCGGCGGGCCGCTTTGGGCCACGCGCCCGTGATTGAGAATCAGCACTCCGTCGGCCAACGCGAAGGCCTCTTCTTGATCATGGGTGACGTAGATGGTGGTCTGCTGGAGACCGCGCAGGATGGTGTGCAGCTCTTCCAGCAGGCGCTCGCGCAGCGCCCGGTCGAGTGCGCCCAGGGGTTCGTCGAGCAGCAGCAGGCGCGGGCGGGGGGCGAGGGCGCGGGCCAGCGCTACCCGCTGCTGTTCGCCGCCCGAGAGGGTGTTCACATCGCGCCGCTCGAAGCCGCTCAGCCCCACCAGCGCCAAGGCGTCGGCCACGCCAGCCGCGACGGTGGCCTTGGTCTGCCCTTGCATCCGCAGCCCGAAGCCGACGTTGGCGGCCACGTCTTTGTGGGGGAACAGGGCGTAGTCTTGGAACATCAGCCCAAAGCCGCGCTGGTGAGCCGGCACGCCACGCAGTGACGCGCCCGCCCAGCGCAGGTCGCCGGCGTCGGGCGGTTCTAGCCCGGCAATCAGGCCCAACAGGGTGCTCTTGCCGCTGCCGCTTGGCCCGAGCAAGGCCAGCACTTCGCCGGCCGCCAGCGCGAACGATACGCCGTCCACGGCCGGGTGCGGGCCATAGGCTTTGGTGACGTTGACGACCTCCAGCGCGGGGGTGGCGGGCGCGTTCAAAATTCACCGACCTCGCCGACGCGCAGCCGCTCGATGGCAAGGAGGCTGACGGCGCACACGACCATGAGGATGGTGCTGAGCGCCAGCGCCTGCCCATAGTTGAGTGCGCCGGGCTGCCCGATCAGGCGATAGATGACGACTGGCACGGTGGGGCGGTCGGGGCGCGCGAGGAGGGCGGTGGCGCCGAACTCGCCCAGCGAGAGCGTGAAGGCAAACGTGGCCGCGACGATGACGGCCCGCCCGACCAGCGGGAGATCGATCTCACGCCAGACGCGCGCGGGGCTGGCCCCCAACACGGCCGCCGCCTGCCGCAGCCGAGGGCGGATGCTGCGCAGGGCCGGCACGAGTGAGCGCACGACGAAGGGCAGGGCCACGAGGGTGTGCGCCAACGGCAGCAGCAGCGGCGAGGCGCGCAGGTCGAGCGGGGGCGTGTCGAGCGCGACGATGAAGCCCAGGCCGAGGGTGACGGCGGAGGTGCCGAGCGGCAGGAGCAGCAGGGTGTCGAGCGCCAAGGCGGCGGTGGTTTGGCGGCGCGAGCCGGCGTTGCGGCTGGCAACCGCCCAGGCGGCGGGCAGACCCAGCGCCAGCGCCAGCACGACCGTCGCGCTGGCGGTGACGAGCGAGTTGCCGATGGCGGCCACGGGCGGCACGTAGAACAGGTTGTTGCGCTGGTTTTGCCCCAGCGCTTGATAGAAGTTGAGCGTGAAGCCGGTGGCCACCGGACCGCTCTGGCCCCGGTCGGCGTCGAGCCGGACGACCGAGCGCAGGGCCAGCGCCGCCAGGGGCGAGACGAGCAGCAGCACTAACCCGCCCACCAGCAGCCCGGCCGTCAGCCGCGCGCGCGTGGTGCGCAGGGGTTGGCGCGTGTCGCGCGCGGCGCGCAGGTGGAGCGGGGCTGTGACGCGCGCCGACAGCCGGGTGTAGGCCACGCTGAGCGCCAGCGTGCATAGCAGTTGGATGAGGGCCAGCACGGCCGCCACCGGCAGGTTGAACAGGTAGACGGTCTGGCGGTAGATTTCGGTTTCGAGGGTGGCGAAGCGCGGGCCGCCGAGCACCAGGATGACGCCGAAGCTGGTGAAGTCGAAGATGAAGACCAGCAGCGCCGCTGCGCCGATGGCCGGGGCCAGCAGCGGCAGCGTGACTTCGCGGAAGGCGCGGGCCGGGCTGGCCCCCAGCGCGCGGGCGGCGGCCACCAGGCGCGGGTCGAGCCGTGACCAGAAGTCGCCTACCAGCCGCAGCACGATGGTGGTGTTGTAGAAGACGTGCGCCAGCAGGATGGCGGCGAAGGTGTTGACAAAGGTGACGGGCGGGGCGGAGAGGTGGAAGGCGGCGATGAGCCCGACGTTGACCCAGCCGCGCGGGCCGAGCAGGGCGTTGAAGGCTGTGGCGACGACCAGCGTGGGCAGCACGAACGGCACGGCGGTGAGCGCGCGCAGCAGCCCCTGGCCGCGAAAGCGGTAGCGCGCCAGCAGGTAGGCCCCCGGCAGCCCGACGGCCAGCGTGAGTAGGGTGGAGAGCGCCGCCTGCCAGACGGTGAAGGCGAAGATGCCGCGCACGACGGCCGAGCCGGCGACTTCGGCCAGCACGGCCGCCAGCCCGTCGGTGGCGCGCGCGAAGCTGACCTGGGCGATGGTGGCCATTGGATAGAAGTAGAACAGCGCCAGGAACGCCGCGGCCGGCAGCAGCAGCAGCCACAGGCCGAGCGCCGGCCGACGAGCGTTCATCGGGCGGCCGGCCTTGGGTACGACGTCAGGAGAGCCCTCACCCCCGGCCCCTCCCGCTGCGCAGGACCATGGTCCCCTGAAAGGGAGGGGTGCCTGCCTGATAAGGGGCGGGTCGCAAGCGAGGTCATGGGGACCTCATCCCCCGACCCCTTCCCCGGCGCGGGGAAGGGGTGCCCATGTGAGGGGGGCGGGTTGAAATTGCCGTCGTGGTGGACCTCACCCCCGGCCCCACACCCACCGGGCGAGGGGTGCCGAGGTGCGTAGGGGGCGTCGCCCAGGGCGTCACAGCGCGCCACGGATGCGTTCGGAAACGTCA
>JBBRZY010000611.1:0-3637 GCA_038252885.1 Anaerolineales bacterium
GTCGCCGGTGGCGGCGGCGTCTTCGTCCGCGCCGGGCAGGTCGAGCACATACGTGCCGGCCCCCAGCACGATGGCGTCCGCGCCGGCCAGCGCATTCGCCGCCAGCACGGCCTCGCGCAGCGTGCAGTGTGTCTCACCGCACACACCGTCGGTAATGTCGGCGAAGTCGTTGACAAGGAAGGGGGGTGTTTGCGGCGTGTCGACCAGCGGTGCCAGGTGCGGGGCGGCGCGGCTGTGAAGCGCGGGCGCGGCCTGCGCCCCGGCCGGTGTCAATATCAGCGCCGGGCCGAGCGCCAATGTCAAAGCCGCCAGCCAGCGCAGCCCCGCCCACCGCTTAGTCGTTTGGTTGCTCATCGTGCCTCCCCTGCTGACCAACGCCGTGCGCCTGCCGGATTGTTGGCGCGCGCTGACTTGCGCGCGTTAGGTCAATCCTTACCTTACGCCCAATCGGCCAGTCTGGGCAAGGGATCAGCCCCCCGGTTCTTCCCAGCCCGTCGGGAAGTTTGCCCGTGGCCCGGCCGCCGCCGCGCTACGCTGGCTTGATCCTTCCGACCGTGCCGCCCGTCAGGCTGAGCAGTTGCGCCGGCGTTAGGCGGAACACGGCGTTGGGCGTGCCGGCCGCCGCCCACAACTCGTCGAACGTCAGCAGGTCTTCATCAATGTAGGTCGCCAGCGGCGCCGTGTGGCCCACCGGCGACACCCCGCCGATCACAAACCCGGTCTTGGCCCGCACAAAGTCGGCGTCGGCCTTGCCCAGCGGCTCGCCCAGCAGCGCCGCCACCGCCTTCTCATCCACGCGGTTCGCGCCGCTGGCCAGCACCAGCACCGCCCGGTCGCTCTGCGGCGCGCGGAAGATCAGCGACTTAACGATCTGCGCCACCGTCGTGCCAATGGCCGCCGCCGCCTCGACCGCCGTGCGCGTGCTCTGCGGCAGTTCCACCACCGTCAGCGGCACGCCCTGCGCCCGCAGCGCATCTTGCACCCGCTGGGCCGAAGCCGCCAGGCCGGGCGCGGCGGGGTTGTCCGAGTCAGTTGAGTGGGTCATGCGCGCTGGCTCCTTTGCCAATGCTGCTCATAGCGCTCGATCTGCCGGCGGATGTGCCCGGCCTGCGGGTCGGCGTGTGGCCGCTGCGCGCTCAACCGCGCCATGGCATCCTGCGCCGTGTAGCCCTGCGCGATCATGATCGCCGCCGCCACCCTGAAAGAATTAGGGCAGGTCGCCACGCTGCGGTGCCGCCCGTGCCGGCAGTGCACCAGCACCTTTTGGCCCCGCGCGATGATCGGCCCGGCCGCCCGCACGCCCTGATCCAGCACGCCCATCGAGATCGGCGTCAAGAAGAAGTCGTAGGTGCGCAGCCACAGCACGCTCAGCGGCGGCGCGCCAAACGCGGCGTGCGGCTTGCTCTCGCCGCGCATATTAATTACCAATCCGACGTTCAGCGCGCACAAGTCGTCGCACGCGGTGTGCGCCGGCTGCCCGCCGACATACAAGTAATCCGTGATCTCTGAAATATCCATTCGTCGCTACACCAATCTTTTAGCTGCCGCCCCCCGGGTCCCCGGCCATCTCCCGAGTCCCCTGAGTCCCCCTATTGCCAGCGCCTCCTAATTCAACCGGCGTGCCCTGGCACCACTTACCGCAGCGGCGTCTTGGTCGGCACGCCCACCCGCCGCGGATAGGCCGGGGGCGTGGCCGCCACCTTGTCATAGACCACCAAATAGCGCGCGTCCGTTAGCCCCGGCAGCGTCACCGGCCGCACCTGCGCCGGCCCGCCGCCCAGCCGCGCCACGGCGGCCTTGGCCCCCTGCGCCTCGTCCGGCGCGCTCGCGCCCTTCTGTGCGATGGCCTGCCCGCCCACCCGCACCAGCGGCAGCAGATATTCCGCCAGCACTGCCAACTCGGCCACGGCCCGCGCCACGGCCCAGTCGTACTGTGCGCGGTGTTTGGGCATCTGCCCGATCTCCTCGGCCCGCGCCTTCACCACCGTCACGCCGCTCAGCCCCAGCTTGGCCGCCACCGCCTCACAGAACATCACCTTCTTGCCGGTCGCCTCCACCAGCGTCACTTGCAAGTTGGGGCAGACGATCTTCAGCGGCAGGCCGGGGAAGCCCGCGCCGGTGCCCACGTCAATCAGCCGCCCGGAGGCGTCCGCCGGCAGCACCAGCAGCAGCGACAGCGAGTCCAGAAAGTGCTTCACTTGCATGCCCTCGTCGTCGGTGATGGCCGTCAGGTTAAAGCGCTCATTCCAGGTCCGCAGCTCGTCGGCATACGTCTGGAAAGCGGCGATTTGCGCCGGCGTCAGTTCGAGCTTCAGCAGGGTTTTGGCCCCGTCCACTAGGCTTTGCATCAGGCCCGAATTATACCCGCCGGCTGGTACGGTCTCACCGCCCAGCGGCCACCGAACCCCAGCCCTGAGCGCTGCGCATTCGTGCAAATTCGTGTCAAAAAACCCCCGCCTGTCCGGTGGAACGCTTTACCCCGCGCCGGGGTCTAATAGACAGCGTGTTAGAATTTTGACCCATGCCGCGCCGCCGCCTTGTCCTCCGCCGCCCCACCGTCCTGCGCCTGGCCGCCCTTGCCGCCGGGCTGCTGCTGCTGGCCGCCGTCACCGCCTACCAGTGGCTGGTGGTCGACCTGCCCTCGCTCGACCGGCTGACCGAGAGCCTGGTCGTGCCCTCCACCCGCCTGCTGGCCCGCGACGGCCGCCTGCTGTACGAGATCACCGACCCGGCCGGCGTCCACCACACCACGCTGCCGCTGGCCGACCTCCCCCTGGCCTTGCAGCAGGCCACCATCGCCACCGAAGACGCCAGCTTCTACACCAACCCCGGCGTCGATGTCGTGGGCATCGTGCGCGCCGTGTGGATCAACCTGACCGGCGGCGAGGTGCTGGCCGGCGGCAGCACCATCACCCAGCAAGTGGCGCGCAACATGTTGCTCGACCCGCAGGAGCGCGCCGAGCGCACCCTCACCCGCAAGCTGCGCGAGAGCGTGCTGGCCTGGCGGCTGGCGCGCGCCTACACCAAAGACGAAATCCTGGCGCTCTACCTCAACCAGACCTACTACGGCCACCTGGCCTACGGCGTCGAGGCCGCCGCCCGCACCTACTTTGGCAAGTCGGTTAGCGACCTCGACCTGGCCGAGAGCGCGCTGCTGGCCGGCCTGCCGCAAGCGCCCTCCAACTACGACCCGCTGCTCTACCCTGAGGCCGCCGCCGCGCGCCAGGGCGTGGTGCTCGACCTGATGGTCAAGCAAGGCTCGCTCACCGCCGAGGCCGCCCGCCTGGCGCGCGCCGAAACCCTCCAATGGAGCGCCGCCGCCTTCCCGATCGAAGCCCCGCACTTTGTCTTCTACGTCTGGAATGTGCTCGAGCGCCGCTACGGCCCGGAGGTGCTCTACTCGGGCCTGACCGTCTGGACCACGCTCGACCTCGACCTGACGCGCGCCGCCCAGGCCATCGCCCAGCGCCGCCTGGCCGACCTGGCCAGCGGCGCCGGCCCGCCGCCCAACGCCACCGACGCCGCCCTGGTGGCGCTTGACCCGCACACCGGCCAAATCCTGGTGCTGCTTGGCTCGCCCGACTACTTCAACGACGAGATCGCCGGCGCGGTCAACCTGGCGCTGGCCCCGCGCCAA
>JBBRZY010000612.1:0-3636 GCA_038252885.1 Anaerolineales bacterium
ACGCTGGTTCGCTGTATGATCCATTGGGTACATTATAGATGAACAGCCGTCCCCTTTTCGTCCTTCTTAATTCTCCCTTCGTCCCTGCCAGGTCAGGCCGGGACGTTAGCTGCTGTGGCGAGTGGTGGAAAGGCGGCACTTCCATAATTCTTACTTCTTAATTCTTCCTTTTTAATAGGGAACGGCTGGCTGAGAATGTGATGATAGACCGTGGCGATGCCGCCCATGACGCACGCATCGCTCCCGTGGGCGGCGACCAGGATGCGGGCGGCGTGGGCCGACCAGCGCAGGGCCCGTGCGGCGACCACGCGGGCCACGGTGGGGTGCATCCAGAGCCAGGCCAGGCTGAGCATCCCGCCAAAGACGACCGTTTCGGGATTGAGCGCATTGATCAGGCTGGCGAGGCCGATGCCCAGGTAGACGGCGGTCTCATCCAGGGCCGCGCGGGCGACTCCGTCACCTGCCGCCGCCGCCTGCACGACCAGCGGGATGGTCAGGGCGCGGAGGTCGTCGCCGGTGGCGGCCTGCAAGGCCGATGGGTGGCCCTCGGCCACAGCCTGGCGAATGTGGCGGAAGACCGCCTCCTGGCTGACCACGGTTTCCCAGCAGCCCCGGTTGCCACAGGCGCAAAGGAGGCCGTCGGGCACCAGCGTCATGTGGCCCACTTCCCCGGCAAAGCCGGTCGCGCCGGAGAGGATGCGCCCGTCGAGGACGATGCCCCCGCCGAGGCCGACCCCCGCGCTGACATAGAGCACGCTTTTGGCCCCCCGCGCCACACCGAAATACGTTTCGCCCAGCGTCGCCATGTTCGCTTCGTTGTCCACGTAGACCGGGAAGGCGAAGGCGGCTTCGAGCATGGCCCGCAGCGGCACGTCGCGCCAGCCCAGGTTGGGGCCGAACAGCAGCGTGCCCGTGCCCACGTCCACCAGCCCCGGCACCCCCAGGCCCAGGCCCAGCGTGCCCGCGCAACAGTCGCGGGTCTCGCGGATCACCTCGGCCACCAGTGTGCAGGTCCGTTCCAGGATCGCCGCCTGGGGGCTGCCGGGGGCCGTGGGTTCCTTGCGCTCGGCCAGGGTCTCGACGGCGAAGTTGGTGGCGCGGACGGCGATGAAGTCCACGCCGATTTCGGCCCCGATCATCCGCCCGGCGGCGGGGTTGAGCTGGAGGAGGATGCCGGGTCGCCCGGTCTCTTCCGCCGTGGACGCGCCCAGTTCACTGACAAAGCCCGCCGCGCTCAGTTGGCGGACGAGGCTGGAGACGGTGGTTTTGTTCAGCCCGGTGGCCGCCGCCAGCCCGGCGCGCGAGCAGGGCGCTTGCTCATGGAGCGCGTTGAGGATGATCGAGAGGTTGATCTCGCGGACCAACGCCTGGTCGCCGGTGCGGGTCTGGGCCATGCCACCCTCATTGGTGCTGGTGCGCTCCGTCGCTGGTTAGTTTGTTGGGGCAACAAACTAAGCCGGAGTGTAGCACAGGGCCACGCGGTTGTCAATAGGGGCGCGTGAAACGTGAAACGTGATGCGTGAATTACAGCTTGGCTAGCTCTGCCCGTGCTGGCTCGTAGCCTAGCGCCACGGCGCGCTTGAAGATGGTCCGCTCCGCCTGGCGCTCTCCTTGGAGCTTGTATGAGAGGCCACGTAGGTAATGCTACTCGCCGTTTTGGGGAGCAAGGGCGTTGGCGTGGGTATAGTCAGCGAGGGCGCGGACGTTGTCGCCCTTCATGAGGTAGCGCATGCCCCGCATTCGGTAATACTCCTCCCGCTGGGGGTCCAATGCGATGGCGCGGGTGAGGTCGGCGAGGACGCGGTCGGAGTCGCCTTTCGCAAGGTAGCTCTTGCCCCGTTCAAAGTAATAATCGGCTTGCTGGGGGGCGAGTGCGATGGCCCGTGTGTGGTCGGCTATAGCATGGTTGTACTCGCCTTTGTTGT
Organism: Anaerolineales bacterium; assembly: GCA_038252885.1. Classification (GTDB taxonomy): domain Bacteria; phylum Chloroflexota; class Anaerolineae; order Anaerolineales; family UBA6663; genus JADZEK01. The sequence continues at coordinate 1,926 of JBBRZY010000612.1, forward strand.
GGTAGCTCACGCCCCGCGAGTAGTAATACTGAGCGTTCTGCGGGTCCAATTCGATGGCCTGCGTGAAGTCGGCGAGGGCGCGGTCATACTTGTTTTGGTTGTGGTAAAATTTGCCCCGCTCAAAGTAATACTCCGCCTGCTGGGGAGCCAGTTCAATGGCCCGCGTGAGGTCGGCGAGGGCGCGGTCATGCTCGCCTTTGTTGTGGTAGCTCACGCCCCGCTGATTGTAACAGAATGCGTTCTGGGGGGCGAGTTCGATGGCCCGCGTGAAGTCGTCGAGGGCGCGGTCGTAGTCGCCCTTCGCGTGATAGCTCACGCCGCGCTCCCGGTGCATGAGGGCGAGCGGCGCACGGATGCTCGCCTGCTGTGCATCCAACCCCAAAATCTGCTCCCCCAATCTGATCGCGGTATCCCAATCCTTGCGCGTTCGCGCCGCCTCAAACTGTCGGGTCAGGTCCGCCACCTGCGCGGCCACCGCTGCCGCCTGCTCCGCCGCTCCTTGCCGCTCGACGTTCGCCATCAGCACACTCAGCCAGCCTTCGTTCGCCAGCTTGGGGACAAGGGTGCGCGCTTGCGCTAGTGGATTTTTGCCAGGGAGCGCGGCAGGATTTTCGCCCAAAGCGTCCAACACCGTCGCCCATCCCTCGGCGCTCAATTGGCTGATCGCCAGATACAACTGTTCCCGTCGCTCCATTTCCGCCGTTGACAATCCAACCGAGGCAGGTGGCGGGGACGTTGGGGCCACTGCACGAGCTTCGCGCAGTGTCAGCCGCCCGCGATGCGTCCCGCCCATCACCGGGCGAGGCAGCCCGCGCCGCTCTAATCCCTGGTCAATCTCGGCGAACAGCGACTCCGCTGTTACTTCTGCATCGCGCTCCCGCCAATGCTCCAGTAGGTGATGAGTGAAGACGCCGTGGCCCAATTCGCGCAACTCGCGGGCCAATTCCTCACCGGGGCACGCGGTCAGCACCACCCGTCCGGTCGCCGCGTTGAATGTCGCCAACGCCTGCCGCCGGAACGGTTCACCCCGGTCCCCCGCTCCTTTCCAGCCCAACGCCCACCCGCTGTGGCAGCAATCCAGCAGCGTCAGCGCCGCGCCGACCGCCCCCAGGTAGTTGTGGGCCAGCACGTTGAGTGGGATCGCACTCGCCAGCAACTCGTCGGGGTTCGTATCCACCGGCAGCAGGTAGGCCATCTGCTCGTCGTCGGGGTCCACATCGCCGTGGCCGGAGTAATGCAGGACGAGCAAGCCATCGGCCCCCGCCACCCGGCGCTGCTGCACAATCGCGTTGATGATCGCCCGCTGTGTCGCTTGCGCCCCCAGCAACAGTCGCACGTCATAGCCCGCCGCCGTCAATTCTGCGGCCACGTCCCGCGCGTCGGCCTCGGCATAGCGCAGCCGGGTCAGCCCGGCGCGCGACCCGCTGCCCTCGATCTGCGTTTCATAATTGATGCCGATGACTACGGCGGCGCGTCCGGCCATCTAATTGACTCCTGGTCCAATAGGTTACGTCTATTATAGCATACGTTTTAGGCCAAACGGAGCCGAATTGCCCCGTCGGGACGGTTCACCGTGGGGGTTGGGTTGGCACGGCTGTTGCAAAGTCCACCCCTGTCATCCTGAGCGCAGCGAAGGATCTTGTTGGGGCCGCTCGATCGTCAGGGAAGATCGCGATCGTCGCTTCGGCACCACGGACCGCCGAGAAGATCC
>JBBRZY010000613.1:0-3634 GCA_038252885.1 Anaerolineales bacterium
CCCGCCAAATGGTCTGCCACTTGGTCGCGCCCAGCGCCAGGGCCGCGTGCCGGTAGCAAACCGGCACCCCGTCCAGCGCGTCCTCGGCGATGGACACCAGCGTGGGGATGATCATGGCCGCCAACAGCAGCGAGCCGGTCAGCGCCGACAGCCCGGTGGGCACGCCCAGCAGCAGGCGCACGGCCGGGGCCAGCACCAGCATCCCCAGAAAGCCCAGCACCACCGACGGCAGCCCGGCCAGCACTTCCACCAGCGGCTTGAGCAACTCGCGCGCCCAGCGCGGCGCAATCTCGGCGATGAACACCGCCGTCGCCAGCCCAAATGGCACCGCGATGATGGTCGCGCCAATGGTCACCACCAGCGTCCCGCCGATCAGCGGCAGCAGCCCAAAGAAGCCTTCAATCGGGTACCAGCGCGCGCCGAACAACTCGCCGATGGGCACCTCACCCAGGGCCGGCAGCCCTTCGCGCAGCAGGAAGATCAGGATTAGGACGACAAACAGGATGGCCGAATAGCCCGTGACGCGGATGAAGGCTTCGATCACCAACTCTCGCCAGCGGCGCGGGGCAGCGGCCGTGGTAGCCGGCAAGGCGGCGGGGGCCAGGGGATCAAGCGGTGCAGTTGTCATGCGGTCTCTAGGTCCCGTTCACTTGACCGGCACAAAGCCCAGGTCGGCCACAATCTGCTGCGCGGCCGGGCTGAGCACCCACTCTAAATAGGCCGCCACCGCCCCGCTGGGCGCGGCGGCGGTGTACATATACAAGTCGCGCGCAATCGGGTAGCTGCCGTTGTTCACGCTGGCGATGCTCGGCAGCACATACGGCTCACCGTCCGCGCCGGCCACCGCCACAGTCTTCATGTCGGCCGTCACGTAGCCCAACCCGTCGTAGCCGATGGCGTTGGGGTTCTGCCGCACCTCCGCGCTGATGCCCTCCGAGCTGGGCAGCAACAGCGTGTCGGGCGAGAAGAACTGCGGCCCTTTAGCGTTGCCCAGCCGCAGCACATGCTCCAAAAAGTAGACATGCGTGCCGGAGTTGGTCTCGCGCGAGAGCAGCACAATCGGCCGGTCCTCGCCGCCCACCTGCGCCCAGTTGGTCAGCTCGCCGGTATACATGGCCGAAAGCTGCGGCAGCGTTAGTTGCTGCACCGGGTTAGACGGGTTGATGATGATGGCGATGGCGTCACGCGCCACCACGAACTGCATGGGGTGCAGGCCACTGGCTTCGGCCGCCGCCTGCTCCTCGGCGCTAATGGCGCGCGAGGCGTTGGCCAGGTCGTTGGTGCCGTTCAGCAGCGCGGCGAGGCCCGTGCCCGAGCCGCCGCCCGTCACCGACAGCGTCACCTCCGGCGCCACGCTGGCGTAGGCCTCGGCCCAGGCCAGCGCCAGGTTGACCATGGTGTCGGAGCCTTTGTTGGACACGACCACCGCGCTGCCCGGCAAGGGCGTGGGCGTGGCGTTCGTCCCCCCGCAAGCCGCCGCCAAGAGCAGCGCCAACAGACCGCCGGTCAGCCGGCGAAAGGCGCATAGGGGCGCATGAGAGCGATTCGCAACAGATGGCATTCAGGATAATTAGCGCAGCCGATTCAGGTGTGTGTCCCAGGCTTGCGGTGAGGCCCCCGCGCCGCAAACCTGGGGTCAATTTGTCGATGCTATGAGGCCCAGGGGAAAGACGACCCTGGAACCGCTTAGATTATACCAATGGCCGGAAAGCAGGGTACAATCGCCGCGCAATGGCAAACAAGCTGCATGTCGAGCACCTCGATTTCTTCTACGGCCCCAAGCGCGTGCTGAGCGAGGTCGCCATTGACATCCGCGCCAACGAGATCACCGCCCTCATCGGCCCGTCGGGCTGCGGCAAGAGCACCTTTCTGCGCTGCCTCAACCGCATGAACGACACCATCGCCGGGGCGCGCGCCGTCGGCCTGATTGAGCTCGACGGCGAAAACATCAACGCCCCGGCCTACAACATCACCGACCTGCGCCGCCGGGTGGGCATGGTCTTTCAGAAGCCCAACCCCTTCCCGCAATCCATCTACGACAATGTGGCCTTTGGCCCGCGCGTGCTGGGGATGACCGCCGGGCTGCCAGCGCGCATCGAGCAAAGCCTGCGCGCCGCCGCGCTGTGGGACGATGTGGCCCAGCAGTTGCACGAGCCGGCCCTCAACCTCTCGGTCGGCCAGCAGCAGCGGCTGTGCCTGGCCCGCGTGCTGGCGGTTGAGCCGGAAGTCATTCTGATGGACGAGCCCTGCTCGGCCCTCGACCCGGTCGCCACGCTTAAGATCGAAGACCTGATGCGCGTCCTTAAGACGCAGTACACCATCGTCATCGTCACGCACAACATGCAGCAGGCCGCGCGCGTCTCCGACCGCACCGGCCTGTTTTGGCTGGGCGAGTTGGTCGAGTTCGGCGAGACGCGCCAGGTCTTCACCCGCCCGGCCCACGCCATCACTGAGAGCTACATCACCGGGCGGTCGGGCTAACGCGGTTCGGCCGCACCGCGGCAGGCAGCGCATGGTCGCACAGACCGTTACCCAACAATTGGAAGTCCTGCTCAACCGCCAGCTGATCCGCCCGGCCGGTGACTTGGACTACGCCTTTCGCCACACGCTGCTGCGCGAGGCAGTCTACACCACGCTGCTGCGGCGCGAGCGGCGCGTGATGCACGGGGCCGTGGCCGCCACGCTCGAAGCCCTGTATGCCAACAGCCTCGATGAGCACCTGGCCGACCTGGCCCACCACTACTTTGAGAGCGAAGACTGGGAGCCGGCCCAGGCCTACGCCACACGCGCCGGCTTGCTGGCCCAGCGCCGTTTCGCCCCGCACGAGGCGCACAGCCACTTCACCCAAGCGCTCAGCGCCGCGCAGCGCCGGGGCCAGATGCCGCCGCCCGACCTGTATCGCGCGCGCGGCCAGGTGCGCGAAGTGCTGGGCGACTTCGACGGCGCGCGCGACGACCACGAAACCGCCCTGGCGGCCGCCCGCGCCACCGACCTGCCCCGGGCCGAATGGCAGGCGCTGCTCGACCTCGGCTACCTGTGGTCTGGCCGCGACTACGCCCAGACCGGCCGCTACTTTCAGCAGGCGCTGACGCTGGCCCGCGCCCTGCGCGACTCAACCATGCTCGGCCGCAGCCTCAACCGCGTGGGCAACTGGCACCTCAACTGCGAAGAGCTGCCCCAGGCGCTGGGCTGCCACGAGGAAGCCCTGGCGCTGTTCGAGCGCCACCCCGACCCGGCCGGCCTGGCCGAAACGCTCGATCTGCTGGCCCTGACCGCCGGCTACCAGGGCGATGTGGCCGCCGGCCGCCGCTACTACGAGCGCGCGCTGGCCCTCTTCCGCCAGCTTGACGACCGGCTGGGCGAAGCCTCCTGCCTGGCCGTCATGTCCAATCTCAGTCAGATGTATGGCGGTGACACCTTCGAGCCAGCCTTCAGCCTGGCCGAGGCGCAGCGCCTGAGCTGGCAGTCGTGGCGGCTGGCGCACAGCATCGGCTGGCGCGCCGGCGAGTCGTTTGCGCTGTTTTTGCGCGGGAACGTGCTGGGGGGTATTGGCGGCTTTGGCGCAGCCGAGCGCGAGGCCCAACCCCGCCCGCGCCGCCCCCCGGCGATAGAGCACCCCCAAAGGGAGTTACAG
>JBBRZY010000614.1:0-3616 GCA_038252885.1 Anaerolineales bacterium
AACGGGGAGCGTGCGGGCCACCGGCCTGAGGCCGGCTTCCAAATGACAGGTAAAGGGGCTGGTCGGTCAACGCGCGCAAATTAGCGGCAATGGCCCGGTGACCAAATCTGAGGTGCGAACATCAGGCTATAATCACGCGCATGAACCGCCGCCTACTCATCTCCATCGTGTCGGTGCTCGTCGCGCTGTGCGTGTGCCTGGCAGCGGCCGGCGCGGGCTTCTTCATTTATCAGCGGCTCGGGTCGCCGCCCGCGGCCTTGCCGGAAACAGCCGTGGACCTGACCGGCCACATGGTCATCGGCTTCGAGGTCGCGTCGTTCGTGCCGTGCGCGCTCGGCGACGACCCCGGCGACGGCCAGGGCTATTGGCTGAGCGCCGACCCCGGCGTGCAGCTCTACGACGCCTATCACGCCGCGACCGGCGACGACTACACCCCCGCCTACGTCCACTTGCGCGGGCGGCTGTCGCCGGAGGGCGAGTACGGCCACCTGGGCGGCTACACCCGCGAACTGACCGTCACCGAGATCATCGAGATCAATGTGACTGGCCAGTGCGCGCCCTAGCATCGGCCCCGCGCCCTAGCGTCGGCCCACCAGCGCCCCGATCCCCCGCCCCACCCACACTTCCTCGGCGAAAGTCCGGTCGCTGGCCGAGGCCACAAAGAACGTCACGCCCTGCACCGTCGGGCGGCGCTGCAACTCCTGCCACAACTGCAAATACTGCTGCGCCTTCAGCGCCACGGTGGTGCCGGCCTTGTTGTTGCTGGCCTCGGTGATCCACAGCGGCTTGAAGCGGAAGCGCGCGATGAAGTCGTCCAGCACGTTCAATGCATTCTTGAGCGGGTAGACCGCCGACCAGTAAAGGTGCACCCCCAGCCCATCGGCCGCGTCCACCGCGCGCCGGCTGGCCTCTAAGAACTGAATGTGGTCCTGCTTGAGGTTCGAGACCGACGAGCCGGGCGACAGGCCCGGATAGATGAAGCGCACACCCGGCAGCGCCTGGCGATACTTGCCCAGCAGATCGAGCCACCACGTGGCAAAGCTCGCGCCGTCGGTCCAACTCTTGCCCAGCCCTTCCTGAATGATGTTCGGCTCATTGTGCAGCTCCACCACCACATCGCGCCCGGCCAGCGCGTTCAGCGAACGGCGCACATCGGGCAGCGTGTCGGTCACAAACTGGTCTGGCCCGATGGTGCGCCCACCGAAGTCGAGGAAGGCGCGCACGATGAAACTAGCGGTCGGGTGGTCGGCCGCCAACCGCTTAATCTCGGCTTCGCCATGAAATGACAATACCTTGATGATGCCCGGCCGCAGCGCCGCGAACTCGGCGATCTCGGCCGGTGTGATGTTCGGGTCGGCGCTGGCGTGCAGGCCGATGCGGCAGTGGCCCAGCGGCTGCGGGTCGGCGTTGCCCGAGGCCGCGCTGGCCGGGGCCGAGGTGGCCGGTGTGGTCGCGGCGGGCGTGGCCGTGGTCGCGGCGGGGGGCGCGTTGGGGTCAAACGGCGGCTGCAACTGGCGGTCGTCCACGCGCACGGGCGTGTATTCGCCCTGCGCCGGGCCGGTGACGATCAGCTTGAGATTGGCCGGCACGAAACCCAGCAGCTTGCCGTCGCGGCGCGGGTCGGCCCGCAGGTTCAGGCCGTACTGCCCCGCCACGGCCGTCTCGCCGGAAATCGTGGCCTGGGTCGTGAACACCCAACCCGGCGTCGTGTCGGGGATGGGCGGCGCGGGCGGCACGGGCGGCGGCGTGCCGGCTGGGAACGGGTCGGGCGCGGCCACGGCCGGCAGCGGGTTGGCCAGGTCCAGAATGTCCTCGCGCCGCGCCCAGATGGGCGTGTAGGCCGCGCGCATCGGCCCGCTGACCGTCACCTGGGCGGCTTCCTTAACGAGCCCAAGCTTGGCGGCGTTGCTGTCGGCGGCGGCGCGCAGGTTGATGCCGAACGCGCCGATCACGCCCGCGCGGCCGGTCACTTTGACGTTGGTGGTCAGCGCCCAGCCCGGCACCATGCCGGCCGGCGGCGTGGTCGGAACGGGCGTCGTGGGAGCCGGAGTGGTCGGAACGGGCGTCGTTGGGGCGGGCGCGGGCGTTGGCAGACTCACCGGCCCTTGAAAGTCACCCTGGCGCACGCGCACCGGCCGATACTCGCCCTGCTGCGGGCCGAGCAACGTCACGGTGCTGCCGCCGCGCACCAGGCCAATGTTAGGCGCGGTGCGCACCGGCTGCGTGCGCAGGTTAATGCCCACCTGCCCCACCACCGCCTGCTGCCCGCTGGACGTCAGGTAAGTGGCGAAGCCCCAGCCATCCACCGTGGCGACGGTCGGCGCGGGCGGCGGGGCGGGGGCCGGCGGCGGCGCGGGGTCGGGCAGGCCCACGGCGGCCCGCGCCACCTGCACCGGCAGATACTGGCCGCGCAGGTCGCCGGTGACGATCATAATGGTGCCGGCCGGCACGAGCGCGATCTTAGGGCCATTGATGCTCGGGTCACTGCGTAAATTGATGCCGCCGGCGTTGGCCTGGGCCAGCCCGTTGCCCAGCGTCACGCCCGGCAGGTAGGCCCAGCCGGCCACATACGGCCCAGCCGGCGCCTGCCAGTCGAGCAGCGGCAAGATGAACGGCGTGGGGTCGGTGATGTTCGACGGCCAGTTTAGGTAGGTGGCATCGAGCTTCTTGAGCGTCAGGTGCAGGTGCGAGCCGAAGCTGTTGCCGGTGTTGTCGGCCAGGCCCAGCAGCATGCCGGCCGTCACCGGCTGGCCCACGCCCACCACGCATTGGCGCAGATGGGCATAGGTGGTCTGATAGTTCTCGATATGGTTCACGCGCACGTGGATGCCGTAGTTGTGGCCGTTCGGGTCGGTGCGCACCATGCTGACCGTGCCCGGCGCGACGGCGAACACCCGGCTGCCGTCCGGCGCTTGAATATCCAGCCCCTCGTGCCCCGGCAGCCCAAACTGTGAGTAGTTCTGCGGGTTCGCGCCGAAGTACTGGTTGATGGTCCGAAACTCGGTCGGCCAGGCCGTGAATTTGAAGTCGGTCATGGGGTCCTCGCTAACGCTACGGCTTACGGGGTGAGTCTAACCCTGGCGCGGGAGGAGGGCAAGGGGACTATTGGTATAGGGGAGGAAACCTTTGGCCGCGAATTACACGAATTACACGATTGGGGCGAGGCAGCTAATAGGCTGCGCCCGAGTCGTCGTGGGGGTGGGTGGTTGGGCGCGACTGGCGCGCGGCAGATTAAATGTACAGGTCGCGGCGGTTGTAGGCCCAGTAGGCGGCGGCGACGCAGACGACGATGATGGCGGCCGAGAGCGCCAGATAGCCGCCGTCGAGGTGGCCGGTGCGGAAGAGCTCCCCGGCGTCGAAGTACTTGAAGGGCGTGAAGTACTTGAGAAAATCCAGGTTCGCCTGCACGCTGGCAATGATCGACACAAAGTAGGTAACCAGGATGAGGCCGACCGCGGTCGAGCTCGACAGCTTGTAGCGCGGCATGGCGCAGCCCAGCAGCAGCCCCACCGCCAGGAAGATCACGGCAATCAAGAACATGGCCTGCATCTCCAGCGCCAGGAAGTTATAGAAGGCCTGGTCGGGTTGGTACGGCTGCACCGCCACCAGCGAGACC
>JBBRZY010000615.1:0-3612 GCA_038252885.1 Anaerolineales bacterium
CGCAGGCCGGCGGCCAGCAGTTGGCCCTGGCGGCACAGCGCGGCCCGGTCGGGGTCGCCGGCCAGCGGCACAATCCAGAACTTGAAGCTCAGTGGCCCCAGAATTTGGCCGCCCGGCTCGCCATTGGAGAAAACCGTGCGGCGCGTCGAGCGCCACAGCGTCAGCGCGAGCGGGCGCTCGGGCTGGTCGCGCACGCCGGACTCCATCAGCCCGGTCGCCACGACGGCCAAACCACGGCCGGGGGCAGCCACCGCGCTCCAGGTCTGCTGCGGGCGCGTTTCAAGCTCCAACTCGCGGTAGGTGTGGTTATCGGCCGCCAGCGCGATGGGCCGCTCAACCACATCGAAGGCCGAATCTGACAGGTAGGTGTCGGCCGATACGCCGCTGGGGAACAGACAGCGCAGCCGGTGGTCGCGGGCGACGTTGTCCACCCGCACCTCGACCTCCACCCGGTCGCCGCCCGCCCGCAGGGTGACGTAGGTGTCGAGCGCCAACTCGACCAGCTCCTCGGTGCGCCGCATGGTGGCGAAGTCGAAAGCGGCTGGCACAAGCAGTTGGGTGCGGATGCGGAAGGTAGTCTGGTAAGGGCCATCGTGCACCAGGGCCACGCTGGCCGCACTGGCGGTCGAGACAAACACCTGGTCGTTGGTGGCCTGGCCGTGATACCAGCCGTCGCCAATGTCGGCGCCGTCCTCATACGTCAGCAGGCGCGCGAAAGTTTGGTTGGTGCGCAGGTCGGTCACGGTCAGCGTGCCGTTGGTCTCGATCACCACCGACAAGTTTCCGTTGGCCATTGAGCGCTCGCTGGTCGCCAGACCGGGGTGGCTAGGGTAGCGTGTGACCTGCCCCGGCGCAGCCGGCCGCGCCACCAGCGTGGTGTAGCCCAGCGCCGGGAGCTCCAGCGGAAGGCTCACCTGCACGTGGTGGGTGACGGTGCTTTGTGGAAAGCGGTCATCGAACAGCCGCGCGGCGTTCTGGTTCATGGCCTGGCCCAGCCGCTGGTAGGGCAATTCGGCACCGTCGGCGGTGTACAGGCGGAAGGCCGGCTTGGGCTCGAAGCCAAAGAACTCGTTGAAGCCCGGCCACGTGGTCGGCGTCTGCACGGTCAGGTCGGCCACGGTGTTGACGGCGTGCGGCAGCGGGTTGAAGACGACGATGCGCACCTCGTCGGCGGCGACCGGGCCGGCCACGTTGGCAGCCAGGTGGCGCGTGGCCTCGGTGGTCAGGTGGTCGGCGATGCGCTCGCTCTGGTGAAAACGGTAGCGCATGTCTTCGTGCACCGCGTCGATGCTGCACCCGCCGATGGAGTCGTGCGGGTGGTTGGTCAGCAGCCACTTCCAGGCGGTCGCCAGGAAGCCCGGCGCGGCCGGCTGGCCCAGCGCCACCTGCGCCAGCGCCGTGAGCGGCTCGGCCCAACTGCACAACAGCGCCTGGCACTTGGCGTTGGCTTGCTTGATCCACACCCGGCTAGAGAGCACGCCAGGGATGACCCACTGTTGATCCTCGGTCCACGGGCGCGTGCCCGGTTCGCGCAACTCGCCGATCGCCAGCGGGCCGATGTTATCGGCCTCGGCCAGCATGTCGGCCAGGTAGGCGTCGAGTGAGGTGTGCTTGATCTCAAACTCTTCGTCGGTATCCATGCGGTGGGCCAGCACGCCGTAGGCCGGGCGTTCCCACTCCTGGTGGTCGCCGCCGTCGAACAGCAGCACCGGCCCGATCTTGGTAGCGGCCGCCTCCTTCGCCAAGAATTCGTCGAGCTTGGTGGCAATTGTAACTGTGTCAAAAACGTGGTCGGCCGAGAAGGCCTGCCGCACCAAGATGGCATAGTCGCAGTAGCCGGTGAAGCCGAAGCGATAGCTGGGCAGCACGGTGCCGTCGGCGCCCTGCCAGCGCACATGGCGCTCGGTGTAGACGTTGAGGCCGCGCCAAATGAGCGCACCATGAATGCCGAAGCCCGCGAAAATTTGCGGCAATTGGCTGACGTGGCCGAACAGGTCGCACACGAAGCCGGCGTTCGAAGGCACGCCGCCCAGGTCGCGCGCATACTGGCGGCCAAGCTGGAGGTTGCGCAGCAGGGCCTCGCCCGACACGAGGAACTCGTCGGGCAGGACGAACCACGGGCCGACTACCAGCCGCCCAGCCTGCACCAACTGCTCGACCACCGCCCGCCGCTCGGTGCGGATTTCGAGGTAGTCCTCAATCGGGATCGACTGGCCGTCCATCTGGAACGGCCCGCGCAGTTCGCCGCTCAGCAGGCCGTCGATCACCCGGTCGAGCAGCTGCACCAGCCGGTAGCGATAGTCCTGCTGGGTCTGAAACCACTCGCGGTCCCAATGGGTGCTTAGCACGTAATGTACGCGGCGTCGGTCGGTCACGTTGTTGGTCTCCGTAGTTGATGCGGGCATGTTAGGCTAAATCGCGGGGGAGGGCAAGGCGCGCACAACACAACCGCCGGCCCATGTGGGCCGGCGGCTACGGTGAGACGGGCGGAACAGGTTGGCAAACGTTAGCGCAGCGAGGCGGCCAGGCCGTCTATCAATTGCTGCTTCTCGGCGTCGGTCAGGCGACCGTTGGGATGCAACAGTATGTAGTTCGGGGGCGGCATATTGCCGCGCTCGATTTCGCGGGCGGCTTCTTCGGCCGGGTCTTCGCGCCCGCCCAACTGCGCCGCGCCCCACTCTGAAAAGTTTAGCTTGGAGCGGCCCTCGTCCGTATCGTGCACCACCAACCAACTGACGGGCGCCACACTCGCATACCAGGGCCACACCGTTTCGTTGCTGTGGCAGTCAAAGCAGGCCCGCTCGGCCAGCGCGCGCGTCTGGTCGCTATCCCACGGCGGCTCGGCCAGCACCGGCGGGTTGGTACGCGCCACCGGCACGAGTTGGATGAGCAAGAAAAGCACGACGCCGGCGGCCACGACGCCTCCAGCCCACAGCAGCCATCTTGACAAACGCGAACTCATGGTGGTAGACCTCCCAAACCAACACCTCAGACGTGTTGATATCCTATCGCTCCGCCAGGCCGCTGACCGCGTGCGAGTCAGCAGCCCTGCCGGCCCACCCAAACACCTATGATTTCAAGCAGATATTGCCTCTTGCCAAGTGCATATTTACTCCTTAGCCTGAATACATGAACACCCGCCCCCTGGCCCATTCCGTGATTTTCAGCGCGCATGCTGCCTCCCGCACCAACGCTGCCCCGCGCCTCCTGCTGCCCGGGACGAATTGGTACACTCAATATACTCAGGACACTTCTACAAACAAATCCTCCCAGCGCGGCACTCGTGGCACTCAGGACACTTCTACAAACAAATCCTCCCAGCGCGGCACTCGTGGCACTCGGGACACTCTTACGAACAAATCTCTCCCGCGCGGCACTCGTGGCACTCGGGACACTCTTACGAACAATTCCCTCCTGCGCGGCACTCGTGGCACTCGGGACACTCTTACGAACAATTCCCTCCTGCGCGGCACTCGTGGCACTCGGGCCACTCTTACGAACAATTCCCTCCTGCGCGGCACTCGTGGCACTCGGGACACTCTTACGAACAAATCCCTCCTGCGCGGCACTCGCGGCACTCGGGCCACTTCTACAAACAAATCCCTCCGGCGC